>CAWUJF010000017.1:0-15227 GCA_963922405.1 uncultured Hyphomicrobiales bacterium
GAGTTGCGACCAGCACTGAGGACAGCATCCACCCGGGTTGGCAACAAATTGATCACAGCTCAAACATGTGGGCGGCACAAGGACATCAGCTATGTCCTTAGCAACTCGAGATAGCTTTGCCCGGAAATTGTGATAGTGGGTGACAACTGTCATTGCTTCAGGCTACTAGAGAAAAATGCAAAAGACGAGCCCGCCAAACCTATTCAGTCGGAAACGCATCGACGCTATACAGACCCGCGCATACAGCAAACTGAATAACGATGCTGACTTCCTGATCAAGGTTGCGGCAGAAACAATCAGCGAAAGACTGCATGCGACTAACCGTGATTTTTTGGTCGCAGTCGATTTGTTTTCAGCATTCGGCGGTATCAGATCTGAATTAGAGGCAACAGGAAAAGTTCAAAACCTGTATAAACTGGGCGGGCAGTTTGAGTATTCGAACCATATCTCCAGGGATGAAACCTGTACCTTCGCAGCAGCTCAACGGGAAATGCTTCCACTGAAAAACAACTCTGTAAACCTGATTACTTCCTTGTTTGGATTACACTGGAGCAATGATCTCCCTGGCACGTTACTTCAAATCCGTAAGGCTCTGGTACCGGATGGTTTGCTGATGGCGTGTCTTCCAGGCCCTGCAACTCTGAATGAACTGCATGAATGCATGCTCGAAGCCGAAATTCAGATTACTGGCAATGCAGCTCTTAGAGTTGGCCCTTTCGCTGAAATTCGACAGGTAGGAGGTTTGTTACAAAGAGCCGGCTTTGCCTTGCCTGTGGTGGATACGGAAGAATTTACAGTCAGATACGCTACAATTGCAGATCTAATCAAGGACCTGCGTTTTATGGGTGCCACAAGTGCGCTCAATGAAAGACACGGCCTATTACCGCGAAACTTTATCCAGGTAATGGAAGAGATTTATCGCGAACGTTATCAGGACGCTGACGGTAAATTGAGGGTTACAGTGGAAATCATATACATGTCAGGCTGGGCGCCTCACAGTTCGCAACAAAAGCCGTTAGCGCCTGGTAGCGCTAAAAACCAGTTGAAAGATTTCCTCTGAATCCAAATTAGTATTTCAGACTAGGTACCACCCAGATTTCCTGCGTTCTTCGCATTAATCTTGCTGTATTCATCACCTAAATCTGTCAAGAGGGTGTTTAATTCTGAGCCCATTGTTGTTGCGCTCCCCACAATCGCAATCGAGATCAAACCTGCAATCAACCCGTATTCGATTGCAGTAGCACCGTCATTGTTTTGGAAAAACTCTTTTAATAACTTCATGGTCTTACTCTCTCTGCACTGAGATTACATGATTATCTAAAAGGTTTAAAAAGGCGGTTAACCGCAATGGTTAACAAAAACACCCATACAAATTCCAGTCTAGAAGGTTAAGAGAATCTTTCTTTAAGTCAGCATTTACTCCATTTGCCATCGTGGCAAATGGTTATCTCACCTTCATCCAGCACGCTACGTCTTTTGATGTAACGCTTCGTTGCGCCTGGACCGGAAACCGTGGAACTTGTTGTCACAGGGTCCACTCCCAATCCGTTTGACGCCACATATTTGTTGGTCATGTTATTTAGTAGTGGAACTGCTAGCACTGCCCCCAGAGCTACAGCACCGGCAAACATCAAAGAAAGATTGACCACACTTTCACCGGACTCATCCCCCAAGAAAGTCACGAACAAGTTTTTTAGCGGTTCAATTCTCATTTCTATTCCCCTTGCCATCCAACACTATTCAAACTCTGATTTGAGTGCGAAAGCGATTGAAAATGGCCGACACATGCAAAACAAACATTCAATTAGACTAAAATTACAATGAAACTATAAAATATCCATTAACGCAGGTATCAGCGGATCATCTGCTGGAGGCATGGGAAAATCACGCAAGGATTGCTTGCGAACCCATTTCAGTTGCTGATTTTCCCGCCCGTGGGGGCTACCTTCCCATTTTCTGCATATGAAGAGAGGCATTAAAAGGTGAAAGGTTTCATAGGAATGGCTAGCAAAACTCAGCGGTGCTAAACAAGACTCCCAAGTCGTAACACCCAATTCTTCACTAAGCTCCCTGATTAAAGCTTCTTCAGGTGTTTCGCCTACTTCAATCTTACCGCCAGGAAACTCCCATAGCCCGGCCATTGATTTGCCCTCAGGGCGTTGGGCAAGCAACACCCGGTTGTCCTGATCAAGGAGCGCGCAAGCGCTTACAACGATAATTTTTTTTGGCGCTTCACTCATTAACTATTCCCGGACCGGCGATAACTATAGCGATAAAACTCCTCAAATCCGAAGCTTTCATAAAGCCTGACTGCTGCTTCGTTGTCACTTACAACCTGTAACCAGGCGATTTTTGCGCCCTGCTCCTTTGCCCATCTTAGCGCGCTGCCTACCAACACTTTTGAATGTCCTTGCCGTAAATTGTTCTTACTTGTCACCACATCAAAGACACCGGCCAGATCGTTATCCTGCACACATCGCAAAGCAGCAACCTCGCGACCCTCAGAATACTTCATAAACATGCCAGACTTGGGTTGGATCGAGGAGATCACTTCTACAAGCCCGGGTTTTGAAGAGCCTTCTTCGTCCGAAAGCTTGATAAAACCATCAACCCACTTGCCCACATCATGTTCCAGCGACGGTATATCAAACCCGGCAGGATCCAGATTGTTCAGGTTGAGTAGCATTACGCTACTCTCGTCAAATCGTTCCCATCCCATTTTATCGAGTGTTTCCTCTAATTCAGGTGGAACAAGTGGTGATTGCCGGAAAACCAAAGGACGGCCGAATTGTTCAAATTTTTTCCTGGCCAGTTCAATGCGCGCTTCAATATAGGCATGATCAGACGGGTCTAGCGGATTGACAGAATTGAGGCGTTTGGCAGGATGCCCCGCGGTCAGGCGGATTGCCCACGTTCCATCATAGTGAGTTGAATTTGCAGGAAACGAGCGAAAGCTGACTGCCTCAAGTCGCCGAACTTGTGCAAGATTTGCCATAGATTCAGCCTCTAACTCCGGTAATCCCCATTGATGGCAACATATTCTTTGGTCAGGTCGCAAGTCCAAACCTTCGCCGCACCATCGCCGATACCTATATCAACCTGAATGTCGATTTCTTCGTTTTTCATCACGAGACTAGCTGCTTCTTCACTGTAATCCGGATCACGTTCACCGTTTCTAGCAACAACAATATCGCCGAACTTGATTGTCAGGAGGTCCCGTTCAGCCGGCTCGCCAGCCTTGCCAACTGCCATCACAATGCGTCCCCAATTCGCATCTTCCCCGGCTATCGCTGTCTTGACCAAGGGAGAATTCGCGATGCTGCGGGCTATCCGGCGGGCCGATCCCTTATTCTTCGCACCAACCACTTCAATGCAGACCTGTTTTGTTGCACCTTCGCCATCTCGCACGAGCAACATGGATAGTTCATGCATGACCGCTTCAAGCGCTTCCTTGAATGCTTTGAGACGCTTGTCCCCCATATCGTTTATTTTCTTCCCCGATCCGCATGATGTGAGCAACACCGTATCACTGGTGGACGTATCGCTATCGACAGTGACCGCATTGAAAGTAGTCTTGGTTAAGCGCGATAGAAGTTTTTGCAGAATTTTGTGATCGACCGGTAAATCAGTGAACAGGAATGACAACATGGTAGCCATATCCGGAGCAATCATTCCGGAACCCTTGGCAATGCCGTTAAGTGAATAAGTTTTGTCATCCACTTCAAATTGTCTTGTTGAAAGCTTTGGATAAGTGTCGGTAGTCATGATGGCCTGAGCCGCTTCATGCCAGTTGTCAGACTTCAGTACCGCTTTCGCCATTTGCAACTTGTCATCGAAATCCGATGCATCTAGCGGTTCACCGATAACACCGGTTGAAGCAAGAAAAACCGTCTTCTCATTACAATCCAGTGCATTCGCCGCAGACCGCGCAGTCATGGCAGCAGCTTCATAACCCTTTTTACCAGTAAACGCATTTGCATTTCCTGAATTGATTACAATTGCATTGGCCTTCCCCCGTGATAGATGTTTGCGACACCAATCCACGGGTGCTGACGAGCATTTAGACTTTGTAAACACGCCAGCTATCTCAGCTGGTTTGTCAAATGTGATCAGGCAAAGGTCTTTTCGGCCATGATATTTTATTCCAGCCTCTATCGCAGAAAGCTTAACTCCAGAAATTTCTGGTAATTCCGGATACAACTTGGGCGCAAGCGGAGAAACTTTTGTAATCATAATGCAAAACTGAAAATTGAATTTACTATTGCGCTGACCTTAACGTCTCAATTTTTGTTTTCAATTCCTCATTGAGAATTTCTGCTTTGTATTTAGCGCGCGCTTCTGTCGAAAGTTTGAAATACTTTTCGCGTGCAACAGCCTGACGGATCTGATTTTCGACCTCTTCAAATTTCGGAGCCGCGCGAACACGCTCATCTTCTTTTTTGATCACATGAAAGCCAAACTGGGTTTTGACAGGTTCTTTACTATGCGCACCCTTTTCCAAGGCAAATACAGCCTGCTCAAACTCTGGAACCATCTGACCACGTCCGAAGTAGCCCAGATCACCGCCGTTTGGCCCGCTAGGTCCAGTGGACTTTTCCTTCGCAAGCTCGGCGAAATCTGCACCACCGTCCAGTTCCTTGATGATTTCTTTAGCCGCCTCTTCAGTTTCCACCAAAATATGACGTGCATTTATTTCCGTTTCTTCCGGCAGGTTTTTGATTTCCAGCTCATATCGGGCCTTCAACTCTTCATCAGTGATAGCGTTAAGGGCCTTTTTCTGGAAATACAGGTTATGCAGCTCTCGCGAACGGTTAAACGCCATACGGGCTTTAAATCCGGGATCATCGGAAATCCCCTCTTCTTCAGCAGCCTGAGACATGGATTTTATGTCAATCAGTGCATTCAAAATGGCAGCGCGACGATCCTCAGCTGGCACTTGAGAAAACTGCTGCAACATATCAACTTCTGCAAGTGAAAGCTCACGTTCTGTTATTTCAATACCATTCACTGTGGCAACTACACTATCTTCCTGAGCAAATGCAGGAATCGCTACACATAATGCCACTCCAAGTGGGAGCAGTGATCTTTTCAGATTTGAAGTCAGATTGGTGGTAAGCATTTATTTCCCTTTCAAGGCATGACCGGTACATTTTAAACACAGATCAAACACAGATTTGATCACCAATGACACTTAGATCATTGCAATCGTTGACATAGCTTTCAGTCCCTCTTATCTGTCCAATGAATGCTCGTCCAGTTGTCTCGTCACACTTTTCTGTAATGTCGGGACCTTCTACACGAACACAACGATATTTTTTCGCTGAGAAATCATTTTTCAGCGTAGCACTGATGAGAGGCCATATGGGCATTTTTGGTGGAATAGCAAGCAAGCTTTTTGGTTCTGCAAACGATCGGGAAATCAAGGCATTAACGCCTAAGGTAGACGCGATTAACGCCATGGAATCAGAGATCGAGGCACTTTCTGATGAACAGCTTGCCGAGAAAACTATAGAATTCAGAAAACAGCTGGAAGAAGGCAAATCAGTCGATGACTTGCTGATCCCTGCATTTGCGGTGGTACGCGAAGCTTCAAAACGAACACTTGGAATGCGCCATTTCGATGTTCAGTTGATTGGCGGAATGATTCTCCATGGTGGTAATATTGCAGAAATGAGAACCGGTGAAGGTAAGACTTTGATGTCTACCCTTGCTGCTTACCTTAATGCGTTACCTGGAAAAGGCGCCCATGTGGTGACGGTGAACGACTATCTGGCTGAGCGCGATGCGAACTGGATGGGTGCAATTTACAACTTCCTTGGAATGTCTGTAGGCGTAATCGTCAATGCAATGGACGATGAAGAGCGCAAGGATGCCTACAATTGCGACATCACATACGGCACAAACAATGAGTTTGGCTTCGACTATCTTCGCGACAACATGAAATACGATCTGGAATCAATGGTTCAGCGTGAGCATCACTTTGCGATCGTTGATGAGGTTGATTCAATTCTGATTGATGAAGCACGGACACCGCTTATTATATCGGGTCCCCTGGATGACCGTTCTGATCTGTACACCACAGTGGATCAGTTCATTCCCAGAATTGATGACGAAGATTACGAGCTCGATGAGAAACAGCGTTCAGTGACCTTTACTGAAGAAGGAAACGAAAAGCTTGAAAACATGCTGAATGAAGCAGGCCTTATGAAAGGCTCGCTCTATGACATTGAGAATGTTTCTATCGTTCATCATGTGAATAATGCTCTTAAAGCCCATAAGCTTTTCACCAAAGACAAGGACTATATCGTCCGGAATGATGAAGTGGTCATCATTGACGAATTCACTGGACGGATGATGCCTGGTCGCCGATATTCCGAGGGTCAGCACCAGGCATTGGAAGCAAAGGAAAAAGTCACAATCCAACCGGAAAACCAGACAATGGCTTCGGTGACATTCCAGAACTATTTCCGCATGTATGAAAAACTGTCAGGCATGACCGGCACTGCCATGACTGAAGCTGAGGAGTTTGGCAACATTTACGGGCTGAACGTGACTGAAGTGCCTACCAACCTTCCAGTTGCCCGTATTGATGATGACGACGAAGTTTACCGATCAGTAGAAGAAAAGTTCCGGGCAATTGGCGCCCTGATAAACGAGTGCCGAGAGCGTCAACAACCGGTGCTGGTTGGTACAACATCCATCGAAAAATCTGAATTCCTGGCCGAATTGCTCAAGAAAAGCGGGCTGAAGGATTTCCAGATCCTGAACGCCAGGCACCACGAACAGGAAGCTCAAATCATTGCAGAAGCTGGTGTACCCGGAGCTGTAACAATAGCGACGAACATGGCAGGTCGCGGTACCGACATCCAATTGGGCGGCAACTTTGATATGCGTTGCGCCAACGAAATTCCGGAAGATACGTCTGAGAAAGACCGCGAGAAACTTGAAGCTGAAATCCGCTCGGATGTTGATGAAAAGAAAGCATCAGCTATCGCAGCTGGTGGTTTGTACGTGATTGGTACAGAACGTCACGAAAGCCGTAGGATTGATAACCAGCTTAGAGGACGTTCCGGCCGGCAAGGTGACCCTGGCCACTCCAAATTCTTCCTGTCCCTTGAAGACGACCTGATGCGCATCTTCGGTGGCGACCGTATGGAAGGTATGCTCACAAAGCTTGGGCTTCAAGAAGATGAGGCAATCGTTCATCCCTGGATCAATAAGGCTTTGGAAAAAGCCCAGAAAAAGGTTGAAGCAAGAAACTTCGATATCCGTAAAAACCTGCTTAAATTCGACGATGTGATGAACGACCAGCGAAAGGTTATCTTTGATCAGCGCAAAGACCTGATGAAGGGTGAGGACCTTAGCGAAACCATCACGGACATGCGCCACGAACTGATCGATGATTTGGTCACAAAGCATATTCCGGAAAAAGCCTATGCCGAACAGTGGGACACAGTAAACCTTCAGCATGATGTTCATGCTTATCTCAATCTGGAACTACCAGTCGTTGAGTGGGGTCAGGAAGAAGGCATTGAAGAAGAAGCAATTATTGAACGCATCACTGACGCTTCTGATGACTTTGCCAAGAAGAAGTTCGAAGAGTTTGGTGATGAAATTGCTGAATATGTAGAAAAATCAGTAATGCTCCAAACGCTCGATCATCTTTGGCGCGAACATCTTGTAAATCTCGACCACCTACGATCTGTTGTGGGCTTCCGTGGTTACGCTCAACGAGACCCACTACAGGAATATAAGTCGGAGAGTTTTGAACTCTTCCAGACCATGCTGGCAAACCTCCGTCAGGCTGTAACAGCGCAAATGATGCGTGTGGAACTGGTTCAACAGAATGAACTTTCGCCACAAGAACTTGCCCAGATGCAAGGTGAAGAAGAGCAACCTGATGACATCCCTTATGTGGATCCTGAAACGATCGCCAGTTGGGGACGCGTTAGCAGAAATGCTCCCTGCCCTTGTGGTTCCGGTAAGAAATACAAACACTGCCATGGACGTTTAGCTTAAAGGCTTTCAACCCATTCCGGGTATCGCAAGTGGATTATCCATTATTGCATTCCGGTCCGGAGTATCTATTTCCGGCGATCCTGCGAAGCTATTAAACAGAGCCTGTACAGCTTGACGGTGATCACCTTTCATGATCACCACCAGCTTGGTTTTGGAAAACTCGTCCGGAACCTTTTCTGCTGCAGAAAATTCGTGAAGCACATAACCGGACATTTGAACCAGAACCGGTTTGCTACTTTCATCATCGAGATGAACAATCCCCTTTATCCTGAGGAGATCCTCACCAAGAACGTTTGAAAGATGATGCAACATCCCTGTGACCATGTTCAGGGAAAGCTTGGATTCTGATTTCCATACAGTGGAGAAATATTGTTGGGCATGTTCTGGGTGAGGTGCTTGATCCTGATATTCAAAATTTCCTACACCATCTAGGAGTTCAGGAGAAAGATCATTAACATCTTCAACAATCATTGCATTCGAATTTAACGCACTGATGGACTCCCGCACGTTATGATCTTCCTCAACTTGGTCCAGCTTGGTGACCACGATGACATCGGCCATCAGCATCTGCCTGTAAGCCTCGTCATGTTTTTCTATCAAGGCAGCACCACGCAGTGCATCATAAACGGTGATAATACTGGCTGGCTTATAAAGTTTTGTCAGATCAGCGAACGCGGCCAAAGATTGAAAGATTGGCATGGGATCTGCAATCCCGGTCGTTTCAATGATGATGCGGTCAAAAGAATCCGTATCCAGTTCCTTCAACGTATCAATCAGTTCTCCCCGGATGCTGCAACACAAACAACCGTTTGAAAGTTCCAGGATCGTATCCGAACTCCTCTCGACCAACAGATGATCAAGTGCAATTTCCCCAAACTCATTGACGATCACCAGTGTGTTGGCAAAAGACTGCTTTCGCAACAATCGATTGAGCAGGGTTGTTTTGCCAGAACCCAAAAATCCGGTGAGAACGTAAATTGGTTTAGGAACAGCTTTCGCCATTATCTTGGCCTCGGTGTGGGAAGTGGAATATTTCCGGTTGCAGATTTACCAATCGCAACCAACTCTATCACACCCTTAGCAAAGTTGTAATTTGGCCTGACTGTAGGCACGGGTACCTTCCCACTGGGTGTTAATGCCCGGGAAAGAAACGCATCACTTGCAGCGGCATCAATGCCGCCTGTCCTTATTTCCAGGATATTGTTGGAAATCTTTCTGGCTCTCAAATGCGGTGAATTAATCTTTGCCTGTCCGGCACCCGGATCATATCTCTGAGCACGTGCTTGCTCAGTACACAATATTGGGCGCATGTTAATTGGCTTTGCACCGCGACCGACCGAGGTGAAGACGCTCTCATCCGTGCGACCGCTTTTAAAGCCCGCGTTTAAAAGTTTCGCAGCAGACACCGCTCTATCAGTTTGAGATGATCGGCCCAGCACCACTGCGACTAGAGTCCTGCCGTTTCTAGTGGCTGAGGCGACCATATTATACCCTGAAGCACAGACAAACCCGGTTTTCATGCCGTTTGCACCATCAAACCGTTCCAGTAGCAAATTATAAGAATAATGCTTTCGGGCTGGTGTCGCGATCCCCACAGCTTCAAACATATGGGCGTATTGCGGGAATTCTCTGAAAATTCTCGTGGCAAGCAGAGCCATATCTCGGGCTGAACTGTATTGGGAATTACTGTGAAGACCGTTCGAATTTGCAAATGAAGTATTTTCCATACCCAATCTACGGGCTTCACTGTTCATTCGATCTACAAATCCATTGAGACTGCCCGCAACGGCCTCGGCCAGGGCATAGGATACATCATTGGCACTTTTTATGATGATGATTTTCAATGCCGTATCGATGCGCAGTTCCACACCCTTTTTATAGCCCAGACGGCTGGGTGGTTGTCGTGTCGCCTGATGAGACATGACAACCGGGGAACCTTCTTTGATTTCACCTGCTGCAATAGCACGGAAAGTAACATACGCCGTCATCAGCTTGGTAAGAGAGGCCGGATACCATCGATCATTCGCTTTGTTTGAAGAAAGAATGTGCCCGCTATTTACGTCCACCAGGATATGCGGATTTTCTTTTGATAATCCACTTGTGACAAACGTAAAGTTCAACACTAACAGCATTGAAAACAGTAGAAGCGAGCGATACATTTGTGTGAAATATCCGATACGGTTCTCGTGAATTTTCTAGGGCTTGTATCACCACAGTAACCAGTTTGTCAGGAAAAAATATGCCGATTGTTAATCGAATGGCCGAACTTCACAATGAAATTACCGAGTGGCGACGTGAAATCCATCAAAATCCGGAACTCATGTATGATGTTCATCAAACGGCAGCCACTGTTGCGGAAAAACTGGAAGAGTTCGGCTGTGATGAGGTAGTCACCGGTATTGGTCGCACAGGTGTTGTGGGGATCATTCATGGAAGAACGCAAGACAGTGGTCACTGTGTTGGGATGCGCGCTGACATGGATGCGTTACCCATCACCGAAATTCGAGACATTCCCCATAAGTCAAAGGTTGAAGGCAAAATGCACGCCTGTGGCCATGATGGTCATACAGCAATGTTGCTGGGAGCGGCTAAATATCTGGCTGAAACACGTAACTTTGATGGAACAGTCGCTGTCATTTTCCAGCCGGCGGAAGAAGGTGGCGCAGGCGGAAAGGCCATGTGCGATGACAAGATGATGGAACGGTTCGGCATCAACGAGGTTTATGGCATGCATAACCTTCCGGGACTTGATGTGGGTGAGTTTGCTATCAGACCGGGCCCCATTATGGCTGGAACAGATGAATTCATTATCAAAATTACCGGTAAGGGAGCGCATGCAGCCATGCCTCACCTGGGAATGGATCCGATCTTTATCGGCTCACAGGTCGTAGTCGGTTTACAGGCAATTGTTTCACGAAACCTCTCTCCGCTGGATTCTCTCGTGGTGACTGTCACCAAATTCAACGCAGGCACTGCAATGAATGTGATACCCGAAACTGTTGAACTTGCAGGAACCATTCGAAGTCTGACCCGGGAATCGAGAGATTTTGCAATCAGCCGTCTCAAAGAAGTAACAAACGGCATTTGTTCAGCAAATAGCGCAACTGCAAGCATTGAAATCAAGGATGGGTATCCGGTCACGACCAACCATGATGCCGAGACCGATAAAGCTGTTAAAGTGGCAGAGTTAATCGCTGGCCAGGACAATGTGGATCCGAAAAGAGAACCAACAATGGGCGGTGAGGACTTCTCTTACATGTTGCTGGAAAGGCCTGGTGCATTCATCTTTGTAGGAAATGGCGACACAGCGGGGCTTCATCACCCTGAATACGATTTCAACGATGAAGCAATCCCCTATGGCACTTCATATTGGGCTAAGCTGGCGGAAACCTTGATGCCGGCATCCTGATCCTAAAACCTCAATAAAACTGGCCGAAAACCTCCTAAATCTTAACGAGGTTTCGGCCTAATTCATTGCACAAATTCAATGTTATCGAAAAAATAAGAACCTTTTTATTAAAATATTTCAATAAGTTATATGTTTTCTCACGACTTGGTCACATTGTTGTGACGGATTACACATCTTTCTGAATTCACTCCAGCTAAGTTTGTTTCATCGAAGAGCAAGTTAACCGCTTAAGGTTGAAACCAAATATTAAATTCTCTGGAGGGAATTCAAATGACAAACACATCTAACAAATTTCGCAAGGGTGTTACTGCAACAATAGCTGCTGTTACACTTGCAACATCTTTCACATTTAACACAACACAATCTGCAAATGCAGGCAGCAAAGACTTCTGGGCCGGCGCAGCAGCGGGTGTGGTTACCGGAGCAATCGTTTCAGGCGCTCATCGCCGCTATCGTGAACCAGATGTGGTTTATGTGGAACGTCGTCGTCCTCGCACAGTCTATATTGAACGTTCATCGCGTTACGACCGTCACGTTGCATGGTGTTACAATAAATACGCAAGCTATCACGAACCAAGTGACACTTTCCAACCATATGTTGGTGGCCGTCGTTACTGTAATTCCCCATACAACTAAGTTGTAGGGTACAGAAAAGAGGGCTGACAATTAAAAGAAAAGCCTGATTTGTCGTCCTCGGAAGCCTCCGTCTGCTTAACAGCATTCGGAGGTTTTCACTTATTCTTCCCAGGCTTCTGAAATTCTTCTTTGCAACTCAGGCACATTCTTGAGGACAAGCGCTCCTCTGGTTTTCTCAAAGATACCCTGCTTTTGCAGAGCATTGATTTCTCTGGAAACCACTTCACGTCTAGTTCCAATCCGCTCTGCCAATTCCTTCTGGGTCGGCGGCGGGCTCACACTTCTTTGACCTTCATGACCCAAGCGAGGCTTGGATAGTCTGAGCAACTCGGCATACAGCCTGTGTTTTGCTTGCAGGAATGATTGCTCGGCAAGGCGATAGTTCAGAGTTCTTATTCTCTTGGCAAGGACCCTCATCACCTGAAGATTTACATCTTGAGAAGTGCTTATTAGCTCAAGAAAAATCTTGCGTGGCATGATACATATTTGACTGCGATTGAGGGTCGTCACGTTTGCACTCCTCAATTCATCATCAATAGCTGCCAATTCTCCGAAAAACTCGCCTTGGCCCATCTCTGCCAAAATTACTTCTTTACCAACAGCAAACCTGTTGATTATTCTAACCAGACCGCTAACGATGAAACGTACATCTGTCGTTTCTTCATCAATATCAATGACTAATTCGTTTGCATCGTACTCCTTCCACATACAAACCTGGCCATAACGTTCACCAGTGGCGTCGTCCAATGAACTAAACAATTCTATTTTTCTTAGATTATCCATGCGCTAACGTGTCCCTAGACTCCTCCCTACGTCGCCCACCGTATGATTGCTTGAAATTAAAAGGAAAACAAGTGTCCTTTCCACTGCCTGACTTCACCTTGTTAGAATTACTCTTGTGTTTTGGCATAATTGCTTTTGCAGCCATACTGCAAGTATCTGTGGGAATGGGATTTGGCATGTTGGCCTCTCCACTCATCGCACTGGTAAAACCGGAACTGGTACCAGGTTCAATTCTCGCAATGGGTTTAGTTGTTGCCTTTTCAGGCGCCTGGCGGGAGAGGGAAAACATTCATCCAACCGAATTGAAATTGGGTGTGTCCGGCCGTGTTATCGGAAGTATGGCAGCTTTAGTCATACTGTCATCAATCACCGAACTTGATAGTTTTTTACTGGTTTTTGGACTCTTGATGCTAACCGCTGTGGCAATTACCGCATCTGGAATCAAAGTCGACTTCACAAACAAAAATCTCTTGGGCTTGTCAGTGGTTTCTGGTCTCGTGGGCACCATTACAGCGGTCGGCGCACCGCCAATGGCAATAATTTACCATAACAGACCACCATCGATTGTGCGCCCGACGCTAAATGCGTTTTTCTTCTCTTCTTCTGTCTTGGGGATCGGAATACTCTCGGTAAGCGGCTGGCTCTCTACTGACGATCTGGTCGCAGCCGTGATCTTTCTGCCCGCCATGTGGTTTGGTATCTGGTTATCCTCACCATTCAAACGAATACCTCAGAAGATTCTTTCAGTACTGCTACTATCTCTCTCAGGCCTGGCATCTCTGTCGCTGGTATTGAAAGCAATTATCTAGCAGTTTCCGCTGGTTGCGCGAAAATCAGGTAAAATATCACTCGATCAACATTCATTCCTGATTAACCATTTCATAAAGTATTTTCTTTAACGATTATCGGGCAAGAAAATTTTCTTTATTGCTCAGGGCTGACTTAAATGCATGAAGAATCCGTGCAAGCGGACAAAAGTACCGAACAAACGTTACCGGACAGCGTGTACATTTCCGTTGTTCGCTCGTTGTATGCAGGTGCTAATTCCCTTGCGATTGGGATACTTTGTGCTGCTCTAACACCGGTTATTCTCTTCGCCAAAACCGGTGATGCAGTTCAGCTCTATTTCGGTGCTTACTTGTTGATTTTTGGGGTTTTGCGTCTCGCCCTGACGCAAGGTTTCTACCAATTCAACGACAAAAGCCCACCCGCCGAACTGTATAAAAAATGGGAAGATTATTATACTTATCTGGCGGCATTCTACGTTGCAGTATTGGGAATCTGGTACTTCGTCAGCATTTTACGATCGACAGACCCCTTTGTGCAACTTTACTCCCTGTCCATGGTCCTTTGTTACATGATCGGTATCATTGGCAGGAACTTTGCCAGTGAAAAGGTTGTTACCTCGCAAACGGTAATTTCAGGAGTTTTGATAATCTCCGGCACCGTACTGACAGGCGAATTTTATCAAATTGTTCTGGCTATCTTCCTTTTGCCGTTTCTGGCGGCAATCCACATGCTCTCCAAACGCCTGAGGAACATGTTACTTCAGTCTGAGCTGGCGGCTGTTGAAAACAAAATGATCGCAGACAGGTTTGATGTTGCATTGGACAATGTGACCCATGGAATCGGTATGTTTGATCGTGACGGCAAAATCGTTGTGGCAAACGAGCGGTTTATGAAGCTGTCAGGCCTTGCAGACTGGGAGATCATTGGCAGTGATCTGTCGATCCTTCTGGCGGCCAAAATCAAGGATGCAGAGGAAGATAATCTCGCAGCCCAAATCGAGAACTGCCTCCGTGTGAACGAGTCAAGAAAGTTCACATTCAGAAATAGAACAGATCAGGCTGTGGAAGCAGACTACAACTCCATGGCTGGTGGCGGTGTTGTTGTGTTGTCCGACATCTCGGAACGCATGGCGGCGGAAAAAGCTATTCGCGATCTGGCTAACTTTGACCCTCTCACCAGTCTGCCCAACAGACGTTTCTTTGTGCAGGAAATCGAACGTAAGTTTACCGGCCCACACGGCATCATCCCCTGCTCCATGTTCTTCATTGACCTGGACAAGTTCAAGGAAGTCAATGACACTATGGGCCACGCGGTGGGTGATGCACTACTCACTACGATTTCCAGCCGTCTGAAATTATTGTTGAACCGTCGCAGCATGATTTGCCGTTTTGGAGGCGATGAGTTTGTTGTAATCGTTCCCAACCTGATCGAGAAATCAGAGTGTTCTGCATTCGCAGACAAGATCATTCAGGAAATGTCACTCCCCGTGATCATTGAAGGCACAAAAATTGATGTTGGCGCCAGTATCGGCATAGCAACAGCACCGTATGATGGCAAAGACGCCGAACAGCTACTGCAGTTTGCCGATGCC
>CAWUJF010000018.1:0-14828 GCA_963922405.1 uncultured Hyphomicrobiales bacterium
AATGCTAGCACTTTGGTCCACTGCGGACGGGCTGATTTTGGTGATGGCGAACTCTGTCACTGGAAATCTGATCAAGTCCAAATATGCCAACACTGGCAAACAGCTCTTCCTGAGCAGACTGTCGATCATCGGGATAATTGTCCTATCCGTGCTGATCTCCCTGTTTGTTGAGCTGGACACCACATTCCTTTTCAATGCGGGGTTTGCAGTTGCTGCAGCAGCTGTTTTCCCGGTCATGTTGTTCCGGTTTCTTGACACGGGAGCGCATCCAATTCAATTGATGGTTGGGCTCGTTTGCGGGCTTCTGATCACGATAGCACTGCTGTTTTTCACGCATTACGGAATGGATTTGGCACCGTTGTCAGGGGATGAACTTAAAGTGCAGATACCGAACCTCACTGAAGAGGTGATTGGTGTTGGTCTGGCACTGCCGGGCCTTATTGTATCTGTCTTGATGATGTTTTTGACAAAGCTTGCGCTTAATTATCAGCGTAAAGCGGAAGAAGAACCCACTGGAGAGAAAATTGATGCTTCTGCCTAGTCGCGAAGTTTTTGATGAACGCAATACGCCTGAAGATACCAGAAAGCTGAATGAGGAAATCATCGCGACTTCGGAAGCTGCGCCTGATATGTGGCAGTTTGATGTGAATGATGTGCGCCAGGCACGCCGTGACGGAAAAGGTATTTTCCCGCTCGAAGCATATGATGAGACTGCAGAGAACTTCCAGATTGACGGTCCGTCCGGTGAACCGTTGATGTTGAGGGCCATCCAACCGGAGGCAGGAGGTGACACACGGGGTGTGTTTCTGCATTTTCATGGGGGTGGCTGGATGTATGGCGCGTGTGATCTTCAGGATCAGCGCTTGAAGCAACTGGCAAATGAAACCAATCTCACAGTGGTCTCCGTCGAATACCGGCTATCTCCGGAGAACCCCTACCCGGCGGCGTGTGATGATGGCGAGCAGGCTGCCCGCTGGCTCATTGAAGAGGGAGCGGACAAGTTCAATACGGACTTCCTGGCAATCGGCGGCGAAAGTGCCGGTGGGCATCTGGCGGTCAATGCGCTCTTGCGGTTGCGCGACAAGCATAGCCTCAACCGCTTTTCTGCTGCTGTTCTGGTGGCAGGTGCCTTTGATATGACCCAGACCCCAAGTGGCAGGAACTTCCACGACAAGCTGGTGCTCACCACTCGTGACATCAACAATTTTGGAAATGCATTTCTGGTCGGGGATGATGTGCGCAGCGATCTTAAGGATCCGGATCTATCTCCACTTTATGCTGATTTAACTGATATGCCGCCAGCACATTTTTCTGTTGGTACAAGAGATGCGCTGCTTGATGACAGCCTCTTTATGGCCAATAAGTGGGTGCAATACCAATCCGATGTGGAGCTGGACGTTTATACCGGCGCCTGCCATGTGTTCCAGTATTTCGACACGCTCAAACAGTCACAGGAAAGCCGCAAGAAGATATCAGATTTTCTGAACAGATTGATTTCGAATTCATGAGTGACCATCCCGACAAGATCTATAAGGTCCTTTCCAAGAATGAGTGGAAAAGGGCATTGTCACAAGGTGTCTTCAAAGGTGCTGCCGTGGACCTTGAAGATGGATATATCCATTTTTCCACCGCCGAGCAGGTACAGGAAACTGTGGCAAAACACTTCAAGGGAAAAACGGAACTGTTGCTCGTGACAGTGGAAACGAAGCATCTGAATGATGATCTGAAATGGGAAGTTTCGCGCGGCGGGGCCTTGTTTCCACACCTCTACAGCGACCTTGACGTGCTGATGGCAACCGATGTGGTGCCGTTGAAAGACAATGATGATGGTAGTCACACCTTTCCGGAGGAATTCTAATGGGTCTTATTGACCAGTTTGGTCGCACGGCCCTTTTCATGTTGTCGCCGGAGCGCGCACACAATGTTTCGATCCAGGGCCTCAAGAGCGGTCTTGTGCCCGCTGCCAGAATTAAGAACGACCAGCGTCTCAACGTTGAGCTTGCGGGTCTTACATTCCCCAACCCGGTGGGCCTTGCTGCCGGATATGACAAGAATGCTGAAGTACCCGATGCCATTCTAAGTCTGGGATTTGGTTTTACCGAAGTGGGCACCATCACACCTAAGGGTCAGCCAGGTAATCCCAAACCGCGAATTTTCCGGTTGGTGGAAGATCATGGCGTGATCAACCGCCTCGGGTTCAACAATGAAGGGCATGACGCTGCCATTGCCCGACTCAAGGCGAGAGCGCACAAGCCGGGGATCGTGGGTGTTAACATCGGGGCCAATAAAACCTCCGAAGATTTTGTGGCCGATTATGAAAAAGGCATTGAGGCTTTCTTCCCGCTTGCTTCCTATTTTACGGTCAATATTTCCTCACCCAACACGCCGGGCCTCCGTAATCTTCAGGCAGGTGAAGCGCTTGAGGTTTTGATCGACCGGGTTTTTGAGCAAGTCGCAATTGCTGAAGAAAAACATGACCGGCAGGTACCGGTTTTCCTCAAGATTGCACCGGATCTGGAAACCGGCGAGATGGACGAGATTGCAGGGATCGTTAGCGCGTCGAAACTCTCAGCACTCATCGTATCCAATACAACACTGGCCAGAGACGGATTGAAAAATCGTATTTACGCCAATGAAGCCGGTGGACTTTCAGGCCAACCGCTCTTTGAATCATCCACCCGTGTGGTCGCCCAGATGCGGAAACGTCTGGACCCGAAAATACCGATCATCGGGGTTGGCGGCATCGGTAACGCACAGCAGGCCATTACCAAGATTTGCGCCGGTGCAAGCCTCGTTCAGCTTTATACGGGCATGGTTTACGAAGGCCCTTGCTTGCCATCCCAGATTGTGATGGGCATGTCCAAACATCTGGATGAAACCGGTGTGACTTCCATCTCTGAGCTGGTCGGGACCAAAACCGGGGAATGGCTTTAAGCCGGGAATGCCCGCTTGGCACGTGGCCCAATACGCAAGCTGAGCGTCAGACCACGTACGAGGACAAATGCATTCAGTGCCAGCCAAAGGCCGTGATTTCCCAGTTCAGGTTTCGCTAACGCCATAATGATCACATAGGCGACCAGTGACACCAGCATCATGATGCTCATGTCCCGGGACCATGTGGCGCCGATGAAAACTCCGTCCATCTGAAATGCCAGGACGCCGGTCAGCGGGATCAGCACAACCCAGAGAATGTGCTGCATGGCATTGGCTCGCACATCGCCATTGGTGGTCATCAGATTGATGAGTGCTTCACCAAAGAACCAGAACAGGATTGCCAGCACGCACGCCATTACGAAGTTCCAGAATGCTGTAAGTTTGACCCCGCGCCAGAACCCCGCCCGATAATTTGCGCCAATTGCGCGACCCACGATCTGTTCAGCTGCGGTGGCAAGACCATCGAGAAAGTAACCCGCCAACAGGAAGAAGTGCATCAATAATGCATTGGCAGCGAGCGTCACCTCACCCAGACTGGTGCCCTGCTTTGTGAACCAGGCAAAGGCAAAGAGCAGCGCAAAGGAGCGGATCATGATGTCGCTGTTCAAGTTGACCAAGCGCTTCCAGGCGGCAGATTCCATGATCCGTGTTCTCGATGGTCTGATCGAATGATCAAGCAAACGCCAACAGATGATGGACCCGACCACAAAGGCTAGTACTTCACCGACGATTGTTGCCATGGCGACACCGGCGATTCCCCATTCCAGCCAGAGGCCAAGGAAAATACTCAGGATGATGTTGGTACCATTGAGCAAGAGCTGGACGGCCAGAGTGGTTCCCGATCTGCCAATGCCGAGGAGCCAGCCCAGAATCACATAATTGCCCAGGGTGAACGGGGCAGAGAGCATACGGATCAGGAAATAAGTGCGTGTGGCCTCCTCAACCGCTGCCGGTGCACTCATGAACCACAATCCCAGCCCGAGGATGAGCGGACTTGCAAGGATCATTACCAGCCCGGCGACGATAGCGATCACCAATGCGCGGAATAATACTGCCTGCTTTTCCTTTTCATCCTGCGCACCGAAAGCCTGAGCCGTTAAGCCTGTTGTGCCAGCACGAAGAAAGTTGAAGGTTGTGAAAACCAGATCTATGATTACCGATCCAACAGCCAGACCACCGATCATGGCGGCAACGCCGAACCTGCCCACAACGGCTGTATCCACCAATCCCAGCAACGGAGTTGTGAGATAGGCAAGCGTCATCGGCACGGCCAGATGCAGCACCATGGTATGGTTGACCTCGAAGGATTTTACCTTCCGAGATCCGGCATCTGAATTGGCCGTATCGACCATGTTATTTTCCGATTTTCAAAAGCCGCATGATGATGAAGATTGGAATCACGACAGCAGCGCCCAGCGCCAGATAACCGCCGATTTTGCCCAAAGCTTCAAAGCCCAGATTATAAAGCCCGATGAAGAAGTCACGAACTGCCACCCAGACGTCATAAGGACTGAAATTAAGGGCGCTCATGATGATCCCCACGACAAATGAAATGACCAGCAGTTTAATGATGGTGCGAGTGGGCGTATCACCTAGAAACTGTTCTACCTTGTTCGTCACGGGATTATCCTCAAAACTGATTTACCTTTAGTCAGGTATAGATGGAACTTGATGATTTCAAGCGGAATCATTGAAGACCGACAAGATCAACAATACCGGACTTGCAGCCGATGGAGCGGGTCGGAGCGTTGAGAATATTCTCCGAGATGTTGGTAATATCATCATTTCCATGGACTTTTAGGGCTATGTTTATGCCCACAATCAGCTGACGACGACCATCGCGCAGGCAATCCAGGGAAATTCTTTGTTCTGCCCCGCTGCCAAAGGCCTTTTTCATTACCGCGGCAACCTCCCTGTGGGTCAATTCCCTGCCGATATTGTTGGCGAAAAGTTCGCGGAGCGGAGACGTATTGAATCGGTCCAGCAACTTCAAGGAAATTTCATAATAGCCCTGCGGATCAGCGCCGGGCAGGCATGTGCCATGCTTGAACCATTCGTGCCGATGCAGGAAGGAGCGGTAGCCGGGCATTTTGGTTGCCAGCTCATCGCGCATAGCCTTGCTCAGTTCCAGTTTCGGCATGTTGCGCCATGAGGTTTTCTGCAATGACCGGGGGACACCACAATAGACGTTATCCCGCGGTTGAGGCCATAGGCCATGCAGGGTGAAGTTTGCCTCGTCAAAGCGACCCTTGCGCTGGGAACGGCATTCAGGCTTGTTGGGCTTGGTCTCACAAAAGGCCGGTTGCCAGCTCATTGCCAGCAGGGTTTGCGTCTCTACATCGGATGAAACAGGCGCCACATTTTCATTGTTCAGCTGGAACCACAGAGCCAGAGCGATTGCCACAGAGATGATTACAAGATTGAAAACCGTTTTTTTCATTTTGATAAATTGGTCGCTAAGCCTAAATTCACCCTATGAAGCATGATGCCAGGAACTTCGAAAACAATGACATTCCGGAATTTAGTTTACCGGACTCGTTCCTGCAATGGTTCAACCACAAAGGATGGCAACCTCGTGCGCATCAGCTTGAATTGCTGGCGCGAAATCAGGCCGGGCAATCCACCCTGCTGATCGCACCAACGGGTGCGGGCAAGACGCTGGCTGGTTTTCTGCCCAGTCTTGTTGCTCTATCAAAACTGCCGAAGCTGAAGCCCGGACAAAAGAAACGCGGCATTCACACGCTATACATTTCCCCGCTTAAAGCGCTTGCTGTTGATATCAAACGCAATTTGGAAAAACCCATTGAGGAAATGGGTCTCGATATCAATGTGGAAACCCGGTCCGGTGACACACCAGCAAGCCGCAGGCAAAGGCAGAAACTCAATCCACCGCAGATACTGCTCACCACGCCTGAACAGGTGGCACTTTTGTTGTCGAACAAGGACGCGTCCACATTCTTTGAGGACCTGGAAACGGTCATATTTGATGAACTCCATTCGTTGGTTACCTCTAAGCGCGGGCAGCTCCTGTCTCTGGGTCTGGCGCGGCTCTTCAAGTTACGGCCTGGCCTCAAAACCATTGGTCTGTCAGCAACGGTTGCCGAGCCTGATGATCTGCGCCGCTGGTTGATGAAGCAGCCGCCGCTGGGTGAGATTTCCTTAAGCGAATTAATTGAACTAAAAGGCGGGGCAAAGCCCAACATCACCATTCTCAAATCAAAGGAGCGTATACCCTGGTCCGGCCACCTTGCCCGCTACGCAATCAACGATGTTTATCAGGCAATCAAGGAACATCAGACGAGCCTCCTCTTTGTGAATACACGGGCACAGGCTGAATTGATATTTCAGGAATTGTGGGCAGCAAACGAGGATGCACTACCCATTGCGCTCCATCACGGCTCTCTTGATGTTTCCAAGCGCAGGCGTGTGGAAGAAGCCATGCAGAACAACGCATTGCGTGCGATTGTGGCCACCTCCACGCTTGATATGGGGATCGACTGGGGTGACGTGGATCTGGTTATTCATGTGGGTGCACCTAAGGGTGCGAGCCGACTGGCGCAAAGGATCGGGCGGTCCAATCACCGCATGGATGAACCCTCACGGGCAATACTGGTGCCTGCCAACCGGTTTGAGGTGATGGAATGTCAGGCAGCACTGGACGCAAACTATGTGGGTGCTCAGGACACCCCTCCCCTGCAGCGTGGCAGCTATGACGTGTTGGCCCAGCATATTCTGGGGCTGGCCTGCGCTGAACCCTTTCTGGAAGACGACCTTTATGAAGAGATCACATCGGCTGCACCATTCGCCGACTTCTCAAAAGAAGAGTTCATGCGGGTGCTCGAATTTGTGGCCACGGGTGGGTATTCCCTTCGCAGCTATGAGCAATATGCCAAGATCAAGAAGGTGGAAGACGGGACCTGGCGTCTGACCCATCCAAGGCTTGCCCAACAGTACCGGCTTAACATTGGCACGATCATAGAAGCGCCGAAGCTTGATGTGCGTCTCACCAAAAAGCGCGGGAAAGACGCAAATTTCCGCGGCGGGCCCATTCTTGGGCGGATTGAAGAGTATTTTGTGGAATCGCTTGTTCCAGGTGACACATTCATGTTTTCCGGCCAGATATTGCGGCTAGAAGGCATTCGAGAATCCGCCTGCTATGTTTCCAAGGCGCAGGCCGAAACGCCGAAAATCCCGAGTTATATGGGTGGTAAATTTCCGCTTTCGACCTTTCTGGCTGAAGGTGTGCGAAAAATGCTTGCTGACCCGGACAACTGGGGCCGCCTGCCTGAACAGGTGGGTGAGTGGCTTGCCATTCAAAAGGAAAAATCCGTAATCCCCCAACGGGATGAATTGCTGGTGGAAACTTTCCCAAGAGGTGACCGCTTCCATCTGGTCGCCTATCCATTTGAAGGTCGTCTGGCGCATCAAACGCTCGGCATGTTGCTCACTCGCCGGCTGGAGCGTGCGCATGCTAGACCATTGGGGTTTGTGGCGAATGATTATGCGCTCGCCATCTGGGGGTTGAAGGATTTCAACCGAATGATCCGAAACGGCGAATTGTCCCTGTCTGGCTTGTTTGACGAAGACATGCTGGGCGATGATCTGGAAGCCTGGCTCGATGAATCGCTTCTTTTGAAACGGACGTTCCGCAATTGCGCCACCATTGCAGGGCTGATCGAGAAGCGTTTTCCCGGCAAGGAAAAGAGCGGACGACAGATGACTGTTTCTTCTGATTTGATCTATGACGTGCTTCGCAGCCACGAGCCGGATCACATCCTGTTGCAGGCCACCAGGCAAGAAGCGGCGCATGGTTTGCTGGATATCCGACGCCTTGGAGAAATGCTCTCGCGCACTGACCAGCGAATCGTGCATAAAGACTTACAACAGATTTCACCTCTGGCTGTTCCGGTGATGCTTGAAATCGGCAAGGAAATGGTGATTGGTGAAGCTCAGGACGCGCTGCTGGAGGAAGCGGCAATGGAAATGTTGGAGATCAGCTAGACGGTGACGGCACTCGCGCTTCAAAATCTTGACGGCATGGCAGAGATGGCATTCTGCGGCAATATGCTGGTGGTTGAACCATCAGGTTGCGTGATCTGGCCGGAGCAGAAACTACTTGTGGTTTCAGACCTGCACCTGGAAAAAGGCTCCTCTTTTGCCGCGCGCAAGGGTGTCTTTATGCCGCCTTATGACACCCAGGCTACGCTTGAGATGCTTGCCACCCGAATTTTGCACTGGCAACCGGAGACTGTTATTTCTCTGGGTGACAGTTTTCATGATGAGGATGCGTCGCTACGTCTACCGAACAGTTACCGGCAAAATCTGACCCAGCTCATGCAGGGCCGTGAATGGGTCTGGATTTGCGGCAATCATGACCCCACCCCACCTGAAAATCTGGGCGGCACATTTGCGCAGGAAGTGCATATCGGTAATCTTCATTTCAAGCACGAGCCGGAACTTGAATTCCGCGTGGGAGAAATTGCCGGTCATTTGCATCCATGCGCGAAGATCCGCCAAAGAGGTAAGAATGTACGCAGGCGGTGTGTGGCTGGGGATGGTAACCGTCTGATCCTGCCAGCATTTGGAGCGTTTACCGGTGGGCTCAATGTGAAAGACAAAGCCTATCGTGACCTCTTCGATCTGGAGCGGCTGACCACATGGATGCTGGGGCGCGATAATGTTTACCGTATCAGCGGCAAGCAGCTGGTTTATTAAATAGAACTTGTGAGGCTGCTACCTGCCACAGCGAAGAACACAAGAATATGGGCGATTGCGACCAGGAATGTGATCGTAATTCTCAAGCGTCCGAACCACGGCGGTGCATTACCGGCATTGATATAGAAACTGTCCCAGGCGCCTTGAGCGCAAAATCCCAACAACAAGACCAGAACCGCATATTGGTCCGGCAGCAGCAAGGCAAACCAGCCCAACAAAGATGGCACTACCGATAGGGTGAGGCTGCGCTTGTCGAAGGGTTCGTAAGCAATGGCAAAACCCCAACGTATGCCCCCCAGGAAAGAAAGGATGACAGCACCGTAGGTTTTGAACAGATCAAACAGGCTTGAAAACAGACCGTGCTCTGAGCCGATGACAAAGATAACTATCGACAAAATGCCGAACGGAATAAAGCCTGCAAGTGTCAGAAGCCAAGCGCGGGATACGGCTTGCGCGTTCAACTGATCCTGTTTTGATTCCATTTGCTGTCCTGGAGCTGACTAGTTTTTACGGAATATAACGTTGGCAAACCAGCCGGTAAAGATGGCCATAAGGACCGCCATCAAGCCGTAGATCAAGCTCTGTTCATGGGCGAGGTTATAGATCCAGCGCTCGAAGCCAACTTTCTCGATGCGGAAACTGTTTTCATTTGTTGCCAGCAGAATGCCATCACGGAACAGATATGATGTGACATTATGTTCGCCGATTGGAACATTTGCAGGCAGGGAGACGGTCGCTCTGAAGAGTGTAGGGCTCAGGTTTTCAAGTGCCTTGGGGTCTTCTGCGAACAGTCCGTTCTCGCGGCGGATCCTTCTCAGCGCATCGGAAAACTCACCCGGCTCGAGTTTAAAAACAGGCTCATCAAACTGCTGCGGAATTGCACCCAGATTATCAATACCCAATCCGATCATCTTCAAAGTACCAGCTGGTGCAATTTCTGACAGCGGACGCGAAGCCACAACGGAATAGAAGGATGGTACGTTATCGTAGCTCTCAGACTGGTTGTTCACCCAAATTCCGGCAATCCGTTCTTTCTGACGGATCACAAGCGTTTCAGGTGCGCCTTCGATTTTTATGACGACACTATACTCGCCACGGTAAAGTGGGTCTTGTGCGGCACCTTCAATGGAGCCGAAAATGACAATGTCCGCTCCGTTAAAGTCTGAGCCCACGGGAACCACGTCCACGGATACACCCATTTGTAAGCTTGCGGCACGTAGCGGAGACAGGGCTTGGATCAGAATGAATACGGAAAGGATCAGGATCGCGGGAAATCTCATCAGTGACCTCCCTGATCAAGTGAGCTGACAATATTGAAGAAGTCAGACGGGGTAGCAACAAGGTCAAATGCCAGACGGGCACAAACCGCCAGCACCAAAAGACCGAGAAGTGCACGCAATTGCTCACCCTTGAGCTTGTGGCCTGCTGCAGCACCGAACTGAGCTCCGATCACACCGCCAACCATCAGGATAAAGGCCAGCACCACATCAACCGTCTGGTTTGTGGTGGACTGAATAACAGTTGTATAGGCGGTCACGAAGATGATCTGAAACAGCGATGTTCCGATCACCACATTGGTTGGAACGCGCAGGAGATAGATCATGGCCGGAACCATGATAAAGCCGCCACCCACACCCATGATGGCAGCAAGGATACCTACCAGCATACCCAGCGCCAGAATTGGTAGAACACTAAGGTAAAGTTTTGACTTGCGGAACCGCACCTTGAGCGGCAGAGCATGTATCCAGCTGTCATGGTTCTTGCGCTTAACGGGCTGTGTATCGCCAGCCTTGGACTTGCGAATGGCGTTAAGGCTCTCAATGGTCATCAAGGTGCCGATGGACCCGAGAAACACTACGTATAGAATAGAAATAATCAGATCGAGCTGACCTGCATCACGCAGGGATGAAAAGATGTACACACCAAGCGTTGACCCCATCAGACCACCGATCAGCAACATGGTGCCGAGCTTCACATCCACCGTTCCCTTTCGAAAATGCGCAAGGGCACCCGAAAAGGATGACGCAACAATCTGGTTTGCCTCTGTGGCAACCGCAACCGCTGGCGGAATGTTGTAGAAAATCAACAACGGAGTCATAAGGAAGCCGCCACCCACACCAAACATGCCGGACAGGAAGCCAACAGCAGCACCCATGCCGAATAATACGAACATGTTGACGGATAACTCCGCTATGGGAAGGTAGATGCTCACAGCATCCTCCGAAAAATATGTGTACGGGTAAACAGGCTCTTAGTTTGGCTTGGGAGAGTCAGCATCAAGCGCTGTTGAGGCGTTATTGCGCCTGAATTTTTCCAATGTCAATCAATCTTTGAACTGGAACCAGCAAAAAAAATATCTAGCCGGGCCGAGCGCCAGAAACTCTTACGTTTTGGGAAGAAATGAACTGTTTTGGAACTTTAGCTTGCCACTGATTTAAGTGCCAAAACCAATTCCGCATCAATCTCTCCGCTGACCGGCAAACCATTCTCACGCTGGAAGGCTGTGATTGCATTGCGGGTCTTTTGCCCCATCAAACCATCGGCAGGTCCTGCGTCAAAGCCCAGATTGGAAAGTTTTTTCTGAGTTTGCGAGATAATGTTTCTGTTTACAGCAAGTGGACCCGATGGAAGAGTTGCTTTCCAGTTGTCAGGAATTTCCACGTCGTTTGCATTCGGGTTAGGCTCGATCGGAATCCAGTTGGCAACCCTTTGCTTTGCTTCAGTCAGTTGCTCAGGGATCAGGGCGTTGGAGATGATTTCACGCTTAGATTCCGCATCCTTGTCACCAGCGGCAGCAGCAATCGCAAACCACTTATAGGCTTCTACCAGATCAGGTTTTGTACCAATTCCTTTAGCAAGGAAAATGCCTGAGTTCACCTGGCTGTCCCTCACGCCATATTCGGCTGCACGGGCGAACCATTTGTAAGCGTTTTCCATATTTGGCTCTGGTGCAAGTACGTTAGGTGAAGCGTTTAGAACCGCAAGGTTGTGCATGGCCACCACATGACCGCTTGAAGCTGCTTTTTCATACCATTCGGCAGCCTTTGTAGGATCAGATGGAAGTCCCACGCCTTTTTCGTTGAAGTTACCGATGATGTATTGTGCAGGTACGAAGCCCAAGTCTGCAGATTTCTTATACCACTCAGCAGCTTTGGCGAGGTCCTTTTCAACGCCAATGCCATCGGTGAAGTGACGTCCGATCTGGAACATCGCTGTGGCATTACCGCCTGCAACTGCTTCAAGAAGACCCGCTGGCGCGAATTCCAGTCCGGCCACATCAACAGCTGGTGCTTTTGGCGCAGGGCTAGCAAAGTCATCTGCTTCGCCGGAATTTGTTTCTGATATTGTTGGATCGACCTTAACGAAACCAGAAGCGGACTGATCACCTGCTTCAGGTGCGATATTTGTGACTGCTAGATTGACCTCACCAGTTGAGGTATTTGGCGAAGTTAGGATTTCCTCTGAACTTCTCGCCAGACTGTTGTCATCGTCCTTGGTTTCAGGATCTCCCAGCGGTGTGGCACTTCTGACTTCAGATGCTGGCTCTTCGGTCGCAAGTTCTTCTGTGCTTGTTTCGTCGGCCAACGGTGTTTGAGTTTCCACAACGGTTGGGTTGCTGGCGGAAAGTGGATTGCCGTTACCGAGGAATGAAGAAACCAGTGGCAAAGAAGCTGCAATCAGCAGAGCTGCGGTTGCGGCCATGAAGATTGTCTTCTTACGTTTTGCAAAAAGACCCTTAGGCTCTTTGGCCTCTTCTTTTTGCGTTTGCATTTCAATTTCTTCCTGGATCAGATTGGCTTCTTCAGCCGCTGCCTGCGCAGCGCGGCGCGCCGCTGCCAGGAATTCTGTTCCGGAAGTGCCTTCGCCATTCTTCACAGAACGTTTGCGTCGCTCGTTAGCCTGACGCACAAGCGCTGCCAGATCAGGACCGCCTGTTCCTGGCTCGAGTGGCTCATCATCCATGCCTTCACTTGGTGAAATGTCAGAAACGGGTTCCATTGCAAGCGTAGGAGTTTCAATATCTGTGAGCGGTTCTGGTGCCACAGGCATATTGTTCTGCAGTTCAGCTGCTTCCTGAGCCTTGGCTGCAGCAAACAACTCATTAACTGCATTTTGCGCTTCACTTACGGAAGTAGTCGAAGCAGGATGAACTTCGGGTTCTTCTTTCGCTTCCTGATAGGAGGCTGGTGCAACCTGACCTGCGGTTTCTTCAATCGGGCTTTGCTTCTGTGCAGTCTTCGCTGTATCACCAGATTGAGTTGCTTCAGCATCCATTTCTTCAGCGGAACGGGATGCTGGTTGTGGCTCTACCAGTGCCGTATCCATTTGAGGTGCAGAAGGTACGAAGCCAGCGGCATTCATAGGCTGGCTGTGGGCATAGGTGTTTGCCTGACTGGTAACGTTAGCTTCGATTTGCAACAGACGTTGCGCCATCATTTCAAGGGTATCGCGAACGGCCTCAAAGGTTTCCATGCTCTGGGCATTGTTATCGACTGTGCTGTTGTACAGGCGACGCAGATCATCGGAAAGTTCGTTAAGCTGCTCACCATCGAAAACGGGTGCAGATGCGTTGTCGCTTTCAGCAGGCATGCTTTCCAGTGTTTTCTGAACCGCTTCTTCGGCTGCCTGTGTGGCCAGCTCAATGGCAATGTTTCTGCTTGCACCCAGCTGTTCTTCAATGGCGGTCAGCCTGTCTGTAAGCGGCTCGAAATCTGTTTCCGCAGGTGAAGTGAGGCTGTTTGCCAGTTCGGCAATCTGTTTTTCAATGGCCGAAAAAGCGGCCTTTTGATTGACGTTGTCGCGGCCCGGGCTTTGCTTGGAGATTTCATCAATCGCACCAGCCATAGCCTCAATCTGCTGCATCATCTCACCGATTTGCGGATTTGGAGAAGGCATCTGAATGAAACTGTTAACACCCTCGCGCAGCATGTCGACTTCGGCACAAAGGCCACCGATCTGTCTTTCAAGGTGGCTTGTGTCCAGATTGGCTACCGGTTCAGCTTTGATCTGCTCAATCTGTTGAACCATTTCATCCAGACGCACAATCAGGGCAGCCTGGCTGTTGCTTTCGCTTCCGCTACCAGCAACGGCTGTGACCGCATTCATGTTGTCGATCTTGCCTGACAGCATGTTGATGCGGGATACGATGTTATCGAGCTGTGGTGAAGATGGTTTGTTTAGCAGTTCGTTGATACGAGAATCCAGGTTCTCAAGCGTCAACTTGATTTCGTCCACATCAACCGCAGCCGGTGCTGCTGGTATTGGAGCCGGTGCTGGTGCAGGTGCAGCTTCAAGATTTTGCGGCACAGACTCTACCAGCTGGCTGATCTCGTTCATGCGGGATTCAAGTCTTTCGAAACCCTCATGGGTCTTCGCGTTGAAGCTACCCTCTTCCGCGACCAGGTTATCCAATGTGTTGGAGATATCTGCAATCTTGTCTTCCAGACGGGAGTAATCCGGCGTCAGTGGCGGGAACTCTGATTCAGGAAGCTCAGATTGTTTGTGGCTTTGCAGGCTGAGAAGACCCGCTTCAATGCGGTCAAGCGTGTCCTGTTGCGGGCGGTCACCGCCGTGTTCAAACATTTGGTCAACAGTTTTAGCGAGATCAGAAACGCGCGCTTCGATCCGCTCAAGGTTGTCCTGACCGTTATTGCCGGCAGACAATGCCACTACAGCACGGGTGATTTCCTCCAGCCGCATTTCGACTGCAGAGAAGTCCGGTGCTGGCACAGAGGCAATAGAATGGCTTTGCTGATCAACCGCTGATTTCAGATCATGGATCAGATTGCTCAGGCTTTGGTGACTGTCGCTTATCCTGGATGTGAGGTCAGGATTATCTGAAATAGCCATGATGGATGAACTCAGATCATCCAGACGCTGGTTTAGTGCATTGTGGCTTGCTTCAAGCGTTTTGGCGTAGATGTTGGGATTGTCCTGCAACACTTCGAGAGAGGATTGCAATGCCTGCAATCTGCGCTCGATGTCGTTGTGACCGGACTCAACGATCTTGGAGAAAGCAACCGGATCCACCTGCATGCCCGCATTAGCGACCTGCTGGAGATGACCCATCATGTTCTGGAAGTTGCCCTCGATCGTCTGAAAGTTGGTTTCGATAGCGTGCTGAACCGCTGCGATTGCCGGGTTCTGATCACCGCCAGCAATATGATTGGCAAACAGCT
>CAWUJF010000019.1:0-14570 GCA_963922405.1 uncultured Hyphomicrobiales bacterium
ACGGAAATTGTTGTTGCCTGGTAGTCCAGGTCGGTCGCCGGTGCGAGTTACCTGTAGTTTGTCTTCAGCCTTTGTATACCAGGGGTCCATTTCAGCAGCATCAATAGGCCAATCCAGCAAAGAAGCTCCCTGAACATTGCCATAGGCCGTCAAGGCTTTCCATTCATGGTCTTGAAAACGAAGTGAAGCGCCAGCCCAGTGCTGGGTTGTTCCACCTACAGATTTCACGATCCAGGCGGGAAGTCCGGAAAAGTCCTTAGCCACGCGCCAATCACCACTGGTTGTGCGCGGATCAAGCCAGGCAAGTTGGCCGAAACTCTCCCACTCATCGTTTATGAAGTCGCTGGGTGTATGCCGCCCACCAGCTTCCAGTGCGACTACACTCACGCCCTTCTGGGCCAGTTCGTTTGAAAGGACACCGCCACCGGCGCCAGTTCCGATTACAACAACAACACTGTCGTCATTTTTATCAAATGGTGCACTCATGTTACCAATCCCCCCTAAAGCCAGTTGATGTCGTTGAAGCCACGGTCGATATAACCACCCTTGGAGAAGCTCTCTCCCTCATAGCCGAAGAGCGGCCAAACCGCTTTCTGGTTATAGAGACCGGTTACGAGCCCACCTCTGATTTTCTGGAAAAACGGGCTGTCTTCCATCGCGCGAAGAACATCAACGCGATCCCGTTCCCATCCCATATCAAGATAGCTGGCATGACCTTTTCCTTGCGCCGCTGCGTTGAGACCTGCAATACCCGCCTCAATCTCCGGAGCTGCCTCGGCAGAGTCATACCCCTTGACGGCCACCACGTAGTACTCATCTCCCACATGATCATGCGGATAGATGTCTCTCGCCATCTGTACCAGTGTAGCCATAGTTTCAGGTTTCAAGGCTTTGGTTTCTGCTGCCCATGCGGCGTTACTTGCCGCTAGAAAATTTGGTCCAACCACGAAAGCTGTGCCCATTGTAACTGCACCCGAAAGCAATTGCCTTCGGTTCAGTTTTTTTAAACTCATATCACTCATTGAGTTCTCTCCTCCCATTTAAACTCCATTAAAATGCTGTGTTAGGTATATCTCCCGTGCCGTTGCAACACCTCAATCTGGTATCCGTCCGGATCTTCCACGAAGAAAAATTTGGCGAGAAGTTTCCCGTCCCGCTCAAACTCAACAATCTTGCGTGGTGATAGGCCCGCCTCCTCAAAACGCACATGTTCCGCGTCAAGGTCATCGACACTAAAGGCAATATGCCCATAGCCATTTCCCAGTTCATAAGGTGTTGATTGGTCTTTGTTGATTGTCAGTTCCAGCTCGAAGTCATTTTCGCTGTTGCTCAAATAGACAAGCGTAAAACTGTCGAAATCCAAACGATCGGCAACAGAAAGATCAAATGCCGACTTATAAAATTCTACCGAGCGTTCTTCTTCAAACACCCGTATCATTGAATGAATAGCTTTTGCCAAATAGTCCTCCCTGATCTTTGACTATTTGGATAAAGGCTAATCGTAACTGATTTAGCGTGGGTAGTAGCCCGTTACTACAGTCCGCTATTCAGCTGCTACAAGGTAATCAATCCCGTTTTGCTTCATGTATTTTAAACATGCACACCTAAGCAAAGATGTGAAATTCGGCGTTTCACCCCTGAGCAGCAGCACTTCAGAATGCAACTTAGAAATAAAAGCAGGTGTGGTGGTTTCTTCACCTTCTGCAATGGCGTCCAGTATGTCCCAAAAGGACTGTTCAAGACGGATACTCGTACTCTGGCCATTTAGCCGCAAATGCCGTGTCACAGGCTCATAATCAGCAGGGTCCTGCCCTGCAAAAATTTTACACATTGCTGTTTCTCCTCCAAGTGCCCTCCTTTGAATCCCCACATCATCATCCTGTATTTATCTGAATGAATCAACATGGCCAAAAGACTGTTGAAAAAGAAGCAATCCCGGCTAGATTAATCTATTGACCTTTACGTCAAAATATTTTTTAACGCACTGATGGTTTCTCGCGCCGAAATTCTACTCTCCTGGCTGGCTCTTCCTGTCTATGTATGGCAAGGACTGGCCGTGCGTCGTTCATCCATTCGCATGGCACCACCAGCTCGCCCTGCACATGTAAAGATAGAGGGTAAAGGCGAAGAACTTCGTATTCTGGTTGTGGGAGATTCTTCCGCCGCAGGTGTAGGTGTCTCGGACTTCAATCACAGTGTTGCCGGTCGATTGCCTCATTTGCTTGCAAAGAAAACGAAACGCCCGGTTTCAGCACGAACCAGCGGCAACAATTCAGCCACTGCTGGCCAAATCCTGAACCATGTAGTTCCTAATTTGGAGTTCACAAGACTGGATTACATTGTAATCAATATCGGTACGAATGACGCCAAAAATTTTCATTCAGGAAAACGGTTCTGCAAAGAGTTCGGTGGTTTGCTTTATGCACTTCAGGCCAGATTCCCTGGTGCACAGATCATCTGGTCTGGATTGATTGACATCTCTAACATTCCGCTCCTGCCAAATCCCCTAAATAAGATTCTGGGAATTCGGTCACGTGTGATCCGCAAAAATGGTAAGATACTGTGTTATGAGCGTGGTGCCTTGGCACCTGAAACAAACTGGCGGCCCGTTCGTGAGAACTTTGCAGAGGATGGTTTCCACGCATCCTCCCAAGGATACGAGGAATGGGCTGAAGAGCTTTCAGACTACATCGTTGAGCTTGAAAAAAATCGCACAACCAAATTGAACCATTGAGCAATAGACTCCCAATTGCTTTTTTTCTAGTGTCTGCCAAACGAAATCGACCGCAGAAATGCGTTGGAGGGGAAAACAATGTCATCAAAGTATGCAGAAGTGTATGGCAACTGGGTATCAGATCCCGAAGGGTTCTGGGCACAAGCGGCAAAGGAAGTGGATTGGTTCCAGGAGCCAGAGAAGGTTTTTGACCCGGAAGCCGGAATTTACGGTCGCTGGTACACCGGTGGCACATGCAACACCTGCTATAACTGCGTGGATCGTCATGTGGAAAGTGGACGTGCTGATCAACCCGCAATCATTTATGACAGCCCTATTACCAGAAACAAGAAAACCTACACCTACGCCGAACTTCTTACAGAGGTGCAAGCCCTGGCAGCAATGATCAAAGAGCTGGGTATAGGCCATGGTGACAGGGTAATTATCTACATGCCGATGATACCTGAAGCTGCGTTTGCAATGCTCGCTTGCGCTCGTGTTGGTGCAATCCATTCAGTTGTCTTTGGTGGATTTGCTGCTGCAGAACTGGCTACCCGGATAGATGACTCCGAGGCAAAGCTAATTATCTCCGCTTCTTGTGGTATTGAGCCTGGTAGGATTGTTTCCTACAAACCCCTGCTTGACGAAGCGATAGAGATTGCAACAAGGAAACCTCATTCCACTTTGATCCTGCAACGCGAACAACAAACTTGCGACCTTCTGGATGGCCGCGACTATGACTATGCGTCAAGCGTTGGAAAACATCGTGAAGCAGGAACAGAAGTCCCCTGCGAACACGTGGCAGCCACCGATCCGCTTTATATCCTATATACTTCTGGAACAACAGGTCAGCCTAAGGGCGTCGTTCGTGACAATGGTGGCCATATGGTTGCAACCAAATGGACAATGAAAGCCATTTACGACGTGGAACCTGGACAGGTTTTCTGGGCAGCCTCTGACGTGGGTTGGGTGGTTGGACATTCCTATATTGTCTACGGCCCCCTGATGCATGGCTGCACAAGTAACCTCTTTGAAGGCAAGCCAATAGGAACGCCTGATGCAGGTACGTTCTGGCGCATAATTTCTGAACACAAAGTGGAGGTTCTATTTACAGCCCCCACGGCATTCAGAGCGATAAAAGGACAGGACCCAAATGGAGACTTCATCAAGAAATATGATCTGTCCCATTTCCGTATTCTTTTCCTGGCCGGTGAACGTGCTGACCCTGACACAATTCATTGGGCGGAAGACAAATTGGGAGTGCCTGTCATTGATCATTGGTGGCAAACCGAAACCGGCTGGACCATCGCAGGAAATCCCATGGGCCTTGGCCAGCTTCCAATTAAATATGGATCTCCCACGGTACCAATGCCGGGATACGCAATGGAAGTATTGAGCGATGAAGGAGAACAACTCCAGCCCAATGAACTGGGGAACATTGTCGTAAAGCTTCCGCTACCGCCAGGTGCCTTTCCAACTTTGTGGAATGCAGAAGCGAGGTTCCGTGAAGCTTACACTGAGGAGTTTCCTGGTTACTACAAAACTGCGGACGCAGGATATATCGATGAAGATGGATATCTCTTCATCATGGCGCGGACAGATGACATCATCAATGTGGCAGGCCATCGTCTATCAACCGGTGGTATGGAAGAGGTGATTGCGGAACACAAGGATGTGGCAGAATGCGCTGTGATCGGGATTGCAGACGAAATGAAAGGACAAATACCCTGTGGATTTGTAATATTGAATGCTGGCGTGAACCGGGAACACGAAGAAATCAAGGGTGAAATTGTTCAACTGGTTAGGGAAAAAATTGGACCTGTTGCAGCTTTCAAGACCGTTCTCGTGGCGAAGCGTCTGCCAAAGACCCGCTCTGGAAAAATCTTGAGAGGCACAATGCAGAAGATAGCCGACGGCCTGGAATGGAAAATGCCCGCGACCATCGATGATCCAACCATTCTAGATGAAATCAGCGAAGTGCTAAATCAACGACAAGGCTGAAACCGATGAATCCGACTTTGCTAGAAAACAAAATTGCGATCGTAACCGGAGGGGCCCAGGGAATTGGCTATGCAATTGCTGAACGCTTTCTACGGGAAAAAGCAAAAGTCATCATAGCGGACATCGATAACAAAGTGGGTAAGGAGGCTGAAAACGCCCTACGGAAAATTGGCACTGTAAAATTTGTCCACTGCAACGTGGCAGACCGATTAGATGTCCATAACCTTGTGGCCGGTGCTATAGATTCCCATGGCAAGATCGATATCCTGGTCAATAACGCCGGGGTGGTTTCGGAGGGTGCGGATTTCCTGGAGGTGACCGAAGAGGAATATGAAAGGGTTCTGGCAATTAATCTGAAAGGTTCTTTCATGTGTTCACAGGAAGTGGCGAAACACATGGTCGAGCAGGTAAATGCCGGGAAAGAACCGGGCAGTATTGTTAATATCTCCTCGGTCAATGCGGTTTTTGCCATAGCTGAACAGGTCCCCTACACCATTTCCAAAGGTGGGATAAATCAACTGACGAAAGTCGCCTCTCTTTCACTCGCAAAATACGGCATTCGGGTAAATGCAATTGGCCCGGGTTCAATCCAGACCAAGATTTTGGACAAGGTGATAGATAATCCGGAAGCAGTTCAGAAAGTGCTGTCTAGGACGCCAATGGGGCGGATTGGTGACCCATCGGAAATTGCGAGCATCGCCACTTTTCTGGCCTCATCGGAGTCGAGCTATATTACCGGACAAACGCTTTACGCAGACGGTGGTCGTTTAGGCCTGAACTACACAGTGCCAGTTGGTGAAATATAAAAGCCCGCTTCAAAAATGAGCGGGCTTTACTTTCAATATTCAAAACCGGTCACTGGTTTTGTTCTTCACCATTTTCATTTGCGCTGAAATTTGCAAAGACATCGTCAGCACTGATTGTTTCTTCTTCAACTGGCGCAGGTGGTGTCGGATCCATCGTGAATGACTGTGTTTCTTCCACAGGCATCAGAGTTTCAGAACTTTCCATTGGCTCTGGCTCCACAGGTTTCGCAGGTGCCCATTTGGCAGCTTTGGTAACCTCACCATCAAGTGCAATCTGCGTGCACAATCCGAGAGTAACCGGGTCCATTGGTTGTAGGTTGGCTGAATTCCAGTGAGTCCGCTCACGGATCGCTTCAATCGTATTCTTGGTTGTACCGACCAGCCGGATAATCTGGGAATCTTTCAACTCTGGATGGTTACGCACCAGCCACAAAATAGCGTTTGGACGATCCTGACGTTTGGAAAGCGGCGTATAACGAGGCGCTTTCTTCTTAGCAGCAGGTACGACTACCTTTGGCGGGGCAATTTTCAATTTGTGATTTGGATCTGCCTGAGCAATTTTTAGCTCTTCACGGGTCAATTGCCCTGTGGAAATAGGATCCATACCTTTAATACCCTGGGCACTCTCACCATCCGCAATTGCTTTAATCTCAAGTGGGTGAAGCGCACAGAATGTGGCAATTTGGTCAAAAGTCAGCGATGTATTGTCAACTAGCCAGACAGCCGTTGCTTTAGGCATCAGTGGTGTAGCCATGTTCCTCTCCTAAGTTACATCTTTCCTGTGCGCCTGCCCGGGTTTTGGGCGGCTCCCTTCCGGGAAAGATATTGCATTGTGTTGGAATTAATTCGCTTATACTCTCTATTAACCAACCATGCAAACTAAATTGCGGGATCTCCGTTATGGATACAGAAGAAGAACAGAAAAAACGCATATCCGCATATGAAATCGGTATGGATCTTTCAGAAATGTCAGTCGACGAGATCGATGAAATGATAACTGCCCTGAAATCGGAGATTGAAAGGCTGGAATCAACCATGAAAGAAAAGGCAGCACATCTGTCAGCAGCCGAGGCACTGTTTAACAAGTAAGAGTAAATTTTATCTAGTCCGTTAACACTTGCTTAAGGTTTACAGCATATTAATTTATGCAACGAAGGTTTTTCTTCGTAGTTGAGCAAGCTGCTTAGTCTTGTTTAACGCCTCCCTGTTAACTTTCAGAGCCGTTTATCACGGCTCTTTTTTTTGCCCAAATTTTCATGCAGCTTGTTGTACAGTACCAATTGCGCAATTCTGGTACGCTTTTTGCTTTTGTGGATATTAACCTAGTTTGAGACCTGTTCTTTACCTTATCGGGATTCTGAACTAATTTACGAAAAATTAAGCATAAGCGGGGAAATGCGCGTGTCGAACACTGTCAATCTGGCTGAAAAATTCGCCCACTCTGAAAAATTTAAGAAACTTTTCCAAGACGGCATGGGTCTGGTAGAGGAAAGCGCTGCATATCTGGATGGTGAAGGCAGAAAAAATGCAAAAGGTCTTCAACGCAATGTTGCTATGCTTTACGGCTCAGAATCCATGCGCCTTACTACCCGCCTAATGCAGATCGCATCCTGGTTATTATTGCAACGCGCAACCAATGAGGGCGAGATGACCAGGGAGCAATTGCTGGAAGAAAAGAAAAAAATCAAGCTGGATGAAACCACACACCGCGCCGATCAATCGGGATGGGATGAACTACCCCCAGCGTTCACTGAATTGGTTTCAAGATCTTTAGCGTTACAAAACCGGGTGATGAACTTGGACGCCGAACTATACGGCCATCCAGGTGCGCAGGAAGAAGAAGTAACTTCTTCAAACCCGGTAAGTCAACAAATCGACTTACTATCAACTGCATTTGGTGCAATCAAACGATAGTAGAAACAGAATTCCAGTCAAAAGAAAACCCGGCCTGAAAGCCGGGTTTTTTGTTTGATTATGGAAAAAGACGAAAGTCTTAAATTCCCAAACCTTCGTATTTCTTTTTGAAACGTGCAACGCGACCGCCACGGTCCACAAGTTGCTGGTTTCCGCCTGTCCACGCAGGATGAGAAGTCGGGTCAATATCAAGGTTCATTGTATCGCCTTCAGCACCCCATGTAGTGCGGGTTTCAAACTCGGTACCATCAGTCATCACTACTTTGATGGTGTGGTAGTCTGGATGAACATCTTTTTTCATTTTTTCGTTCTCATTCACTTGTTTACATGCGGCAGATTGTGCATCACATGCAATCTCAGCTTGAATTTTATTGTCTGACAATAGATAAACCGTGGGCATGCCCACGGCTTTCGTTGGCGACGATATACATCACAAGGCTTTCTGATACAAGTGAATAAATCAGAAACGGTATAAAACCGGGCAATACGTAAAGAAATAATGTCAGCTAACACAGAACAAGATAAACAGCGAAACTCCTTGAGGCCCCTTGCCAGGCTTTTTCCTTATATCGGGAAATACAAGACACAGGTCGGTTTCGCGTTGTTCTTCCTGTTGCTCGCAGCAGGAACGACCTTAACCCTGCCAATGGCGGTGAGGAGAGTTATCGATCAGGGATTTTCTGATAGTGATCCGGATCTTGTGAACTCATATTTCACAGTTCTTATTGTTATTGCTGGTGTTCTCGCACTGGCGAGTGCATTTCGATATTACTTCGTAATTTCATTGGGAGAACGTATAGTTGCCGATATCCGAAAGGATGTCTTCGATAATGTAACAAAACTGAGTGCAGATTTTTTCGACACAGCTCACTCTGGAGAAATAGTATCCAGACTGACTGCGGACACAACACAGATCAAATCAGCAGTAGGAGCCACAGCGTCAGTAGCGCTTCGCAATACACTGCTTGGTATCGGCGCTCTCATCATGATGGTCTATACATCACCCAGACTGTCTTTGATTGTGATTGCAGCAATTCCTCTGATCGTGCTTCCAATCGTTGGTTTTGGTCGCGCTGTAAGAAGGCGATCCCGTGATGCTCAGGATACCCTTGCCGAAGCCACTGCATTTGCCTCAGAGTCGATTTCAGCGGTACGGACTATGCAGGCCTTCACTAACGGTGGGCATGTTAGAGGACGTTTTTCCGGTGCTGTCGACTTTGCTTACAGTGCTGCGCGTACAGCTGTTCGCACAAGGGCTATGCTGACGGGCTTTGCCATTTTCCTGATTTTTGCCAGTGTCGTGGCCGTTCTTTGGATTGGTGCGAATGACGTACTGAAGGGCAATATGTCAGGAGGTACTTTAAGCCAGTTTCTTTTGTATGCAGTGTTTGCAGCTGGCGCCCTCGGCGCTCTTTCTGAAGTCTGGGGAGAGCTTTCCCAGGCAGCTGGATCAGCTGAAAGGTTGGTGGAACTCCTCAACACGAAACCCACGGTTCAGCCACCGGCAAAACCAAAAGAGATCGAATTACCAGTAAAAGGCAAGATAGAATTTGATGATATCACCTTCAGCTATCCAACCCGCCCAACTCAATCGACCTTGAACGGGCTGGATCTGAACATTGCACCTGGTGAAACAATTGCTGTCGTTGGATCTTCCGGAGCTGGAAAAAGCACGCTCTTTTCTGTATTGCTCCGCTTTTATGACCCCACTTCCGGGGTGGTAAAACTGGATGGCACTGACATTAGAGAGATCGATCCTGAAACACTACGCAGCCAGATCGCACTGGTGCCGCAGGAAACAATCATTTTCGCAAGCTCCGCCGCTGAGAATATCTCCTACGGACGTCCAGGAGCTTCGAACGAGGACGTGTTAACCGCTGCAAAAGCTGCCAATGCTGATAGTTTCATATCTGAAATGCCGGATGGTTATGATACGGTTCTGGGAGAACGCGGTGTTACCCTTTCAGGCGGGCAACGCCAACGCTTGGCAATTGCGCGGGCAATTCTAAAAGATGCACCAATCCTGCTATTGGATGAAGCCACAAGCGCTCTGGACGCAGAAAGTGAACGCCTTGTTCAAGACGCTCTTGATCGGTTAATGCTGGGCCGTACCACAATAATCATAGCGCATCGCCTTGCTACTGTTTTGAAAGCCGACCGTATTCTTGTCCTGGATTCAGGCACCATCATAGAAGAAGGTACCCATCGCAAACTGATTGAGCAAAACGGCGTTTACGCCAGACTTGCCAAATTACAATTCGGGGAAGCAGCTCACTCAGCAGGCACAGAAGTTGAGGCTTGATGCTTTTTTGGGTTATCCAGGCGTCGCCTGACCATATCGCCGAGGATTATCCCAAGCGGCGCTGATCCCCAGATGCAAATAAGAATAGCCGCAGCTTCAACATCCCGGAGTAGCGGGTCAATCACAAACAACATTACCCGGAACAGCCAGAAAGATCCCCACATGGAACCGGCAAATCTGAACATCCAGACCCTGTGTGCTTCAGCATCACCGGCGCGAATGGTCACTATTCCCATAATCGCAGTGCCATAGACAAACATTGCCATGGAATAAAAACCGTACTGAGCCAAGAGGCCACCATATTCGGTTACAGAACCATGTTCAGATGCCAGCCAAACTGAACAAAATAGGCTTATTGTCAGAAAGATAAAAGTCAAACGGCCAAGCAATCTGTGACTGGATTTGCTTTCTCCGTAGCCCGGTTTGAACAATTGAATATGCAGTAAAACAAAAGCAAGGGAATTGAACAGCACATGTCCCTGAAGAAGGGTAGACCTCAATTCAGGGCCATTGGCAAATCGGTCGTAAAACGCTGCAGCCCAGGCTGAATGATTGACAAACTGATCTCCCCAAACAGTACAGGCATTGTCAGCACAAGTAGTAACAGCTCTTGCATCATCCGCTGAGGTAAGGCCCAGATTGATCAACACATCATATATGCCGATGAAATTTGCAATCGAAGCTGGAACACCAAAAATCAAGTAGCCTGCATTGAGAAAAAGCATCAAACCAATGCCAAATAGCAGGAACGTTCGGTATGTTTGCTTTTTAAATGAATAAACGAGCAAACCTGCCCAAACTGCCAGCGCTGCATATACAGTCATCACGCCTAGAGGAAATGCCATGGTGCCTCCTTCCTTAAAAAATTTTCAAGGACTCCTGCAATCTCTGGCAAAAGCATAAGCGAATTTACTTTCGCTTACAAATCCGGTTCACCCGGCGTTCTCCCCCGCTTTCATGCCGGAGAAAATGCATCCTCCCAGAAATGTTCCTTCCAACGCGTTGTAGCCGTGGTAACCGCCGCCGCCAAAACCGGCCACTTCGCCAGCAGCATACAAGCCGGAAACGGGCTCACCCTTCTTGTCCAACACATTGCTTTCAAGGTTCGTGTGGATACCACCCAGCGTCTTCCGGGTAAGCAAATTGAGACGAACCCCGATGAGTGGACCGGCAGAGGGATCAAGAATTTTGTGCGGTTTTGCAGTCCTGATCAACTTATCACCCAGATAATTTCGTGCAGTCCTGATGGCCATGATCTGGGCATCTTTCGTAAATGGATTGTCCATTTCACGGTCCCGCGCCTCGATCTGGGATTTGATTTTTTGGTAATCAAGCAAACCACCGCCGGCAACTTGGTTCATTCCGGCAACCAGACTCTCGAGATCATCCCGAACCACGAAGTCCTCGCCCTTTTCTTTGAATGCCTCAACTTGTGGTGTTGCACCCTTTGCAAAACGGCTTTTAAGCACTTCGCGCCAGCTCTTGGATGTGAAATCCGGGTTCTGCTCGGAACCGGACAATGCAAATTCTTTTTCGATAATTTTCTGAGTGAGAATAAACCAGGAATAGTCATAGCCAGTGGAAAGAATATGCTTGTATGTGGTGTTGGTATCGAAACCGGGCAAGCAAGGGGTAGGAAGCCGGTTACCTTCAGCATCAAACCACATGGATGACGGGCCAGGTAAAATTCGTATCGCATGTTTTGGCCAGATCGGATCAAAATTCTTCACGCCTTCTGTATAGTGCCACATCCGATCTTCATTGATGATATTGCCGCCTGCTTTGCGCGTAACGTCTACCATTTTGCCGTCCACATGATGGGGCACGCCGCAGATCATATTTTCCGGTGCTGGGCCAAGGCGTTTCGTCGGCCAGTTCTTCCGGACCAGATCCAGATTACCACCGATCCCACCGGAAGAAACAATCACTGATTGCGCATAATATTCGAAATCGCCCACCACTTCCCGGCTGCTTTGTTCACCCCGGTCCACTGTGGATGGCGCTAACACATCACCGGTGACACCAACGATCGCTCCAGCCTTCTTGATAAGTTTGGTAACAGAATGCCTGAACTTGAATGTGATATAGCCCTGCTTTTCCGCTTCCCTTGCACTGTCAACAAACGGCTCAATTGTTCCAGGTCCCGTACCCCAGGTCAGGTGAAAACGAGGAACTGAATTGCCATGACCATCTGCAAATGAACCGCCACGTTCAGCCCATCCCACCACAGGAAACCATCTCATCCCTAACCCATGAAGCCATGAACGCATGTTTCCTGCAGCAAATTGAAGATAGGCTTCCGCCCATTTTCTTGGCCAGTGATCTTCTTCCCTGTCAAACTGTGCAGACCCCATCCAGTCCTGATAAGCAAGGTCGTAACTATCACGCACACGCATCCGACGTTGTTCTGGCGTGTCGATCATGCAAAGGCCACCCAGCGACCAGAATGCCTGTCCTCCGAGCGAATTTTCCCCTTCCTGATCGAGTATGAGTACCTTTTTTCCTCGCTCCGTAAGCTTATGGGCAGCAACCAGCCCGGCGAGACCGCCCCCTACAATAATTACGTCGGCAATTTCCATGATTATCTTTCGGTCAATTTGAGTTCAATACGACGGTTCTTGGCCCTGGCCTCGTCCGTATCAGCATCCTCAAGCGGCTGAAATTCGCCAAAACCAGCAGCAACCAATCGATTTGCTGGAATGCCTTCATCAATAAAGAATCTGACTACAGATGTTGCCCGGCTGGAAGATAGCTCCCAGTTGTCTCTCAAGCGGCCTCGGCCAGAGAGTGGAATGTTATCAGTGTGACCATCTACCCGCAACACCCAGTTAATATCGTCCGGTATCTCGGAAGCAATCTGAATGAGCGCATTTGCGACCTTCAGCATTTCGGATTTTCCGGTTTCACTCAACTCGGCAGCACCGGTAGGGAAAAGAACTTCAGAGGGGAAAACAAAACGGTCACCAACAATTCTAATATCTGACCGGCCGCCAAGAATTTCACGTAAACGTCCGAAGAAATCCGATCTGTAGCGATTTAGTTCCTGAACCCTTTGAGCAAGAGCAACATTCAGGCGTTTTCCAAGGTCAGCAATCTGCGTCTGACTTTCCCGGTCACGGTCTTCTGAAGCATCCAATGCATCTTCAAGGGCAGCTATTTGTCGTCTGAGAGCTGAAATCTGTTGGTTCAACAACTCCACCTGGCTCAACGCCCTTTGGCTGATCTGGCGCTCTTCGTCAATTTGTGAGTTGAGCGAACTAATTCTGGTTTCCGTTTCTGCAGCATCTCCGCTTCCAGCAGCAAGCAATTCCTCCAACCTGGAACGTTCCCCCTCTGCATCCTGCAATGAGCTTGTCAGGTTAGCGATACTATCCTCAAGGTCCTGCTTGTTGGATCGTTCCAAAGCCAGCAACGAAGTCAGTTCATCAATCTGGGAGTTCAGACGGTTTAGCACCTGATCCTTGCCAGTAATTTCCTGGCTAAGTAAAAACTGGGCTAGCACGAAGACAGACAAAAGAAACATGATGGCAAGCAACAACGTTGCCAGCGCATCCACAAATCCGGGCCAATAATTTACGCTTCTCTCTCTGTAACGACTTCTGGCCACAGACATAGCATTTATCCCTTGGAAGCCTTGTCAAAAAACACTTGTATCTTTTGCAGCAGCACCATCATTTCCTGCTGATTTTGATCTTGCTGCGCAAGTTGCTTTCTTGTGATTTCCTGTTCATTCCGCATAAGGCGGATCATTTGCTGGATACTTTCCACCATATTGGCAAGCGCCTCAGTCGTGCGAACACTGCTCCCGCCAGTCTGAATTTTCGCAGACAACTGATCAATATGGCTAAGCATCTCTTCACGCGATGCACCGGCAGCGAGCGGAGATTCAGAACTCAAATCAGTGACGGTGGAAAGCCAGTTTTCCAGTTCGGTGTAAAAACGCGTTTGCGCTCGTCCTGCCTGGAGATCCAGAAAGCCCAACACAAGCGAACCAGCCAAGCCGAACAGAGATGATGAAAACGCCGTTCCCATGCCATCAAGCGGTTCCCGTAATCCACTTTTCAGTGCATCAAGAACATCATTGGCATCCCCGGAACCAGGGTCCAGTGACTGGATTGTAGCACCAATGGACCCAATAGTTTGCAGGAGGCCCCAGAACGTGCCCAACAGACCAAGAAAGACAAGCAGACCGATCAGATAACGCGATATATCTCTGCTTTCATCCAAACGATTTCCAATTGAATCCAGAATCGACCGCATTGAATTGGTAGAGATTGACATTTCATGCCCGTTTTGACCGAGCAGCGCTTTCATCGGCGCTAACAGAACAGGATCCCGTGAAACCTCCAACTCAGCAGTTCCAAGCCTGAAACTGTTCACCCAACGAACTTCTGGAATAAGTCTCGTAACCTGCAGTAACGAAAGCAGAATTCCCACCACTAAAACCCCCAATATCAACCCGTTCAATCCCGGATTGGTATAAAAGGCACTTAAAATTTGACGGTAAAGAATAGAAGCAAGGAAGCCGGTAATAATCAAAAAAATGATCATACTGAGCAGAAACACGCTCTGACTGGAAAGTTTGTGGGGATCATACTCTCGTGCCACACTGCGCCTCCAAACAATAACCGAACCCTGGCGCTAATAAACTTGAATCGTGTTTGTAAAACAAGCCTAAAGCGTGACGGATGCTACAGTTTAATAAGGGAAAACGGCAAAGATTTGTGGTGCAGAGTGATAATTTGAAACGATTCATTGGGTCAGGTGACCGGAACACTGCGAACCACTTCACCAAGACTGGCGTGGATCCGTTCATTTCCAGCCAACACCGTTT
>CAWUJF010000020.1:0-14562 GCA_963922405.1 uncultured Hyphomicrobiales bacterium
AAATTGAAAAAATACTTGGATTTATTTCCCGTGTTGCCATGATACACCGCGATAACCTGGTGCTGAGATCAACATCACAGATAATGGAAGAAAGCCATGCTTGATAAGGTCAACGAAATCGATGTGAAAGCCGTTATGGCTGAAATAGGTGAAAAAGCAAAAGCTGCTTCACGACCGTTGGCCACAGCTTCTTCGTCGGACAAGGATGCAGCGCTTGGCTTTATGGCTGAAGCGCTTTGGGAAGATCGTGCCATTATCCTGGAAGCCAATGCGAAGGATATGGTTGCTGCAGAAAAGAGCGGTATGGCTTCGGCATTTCTGGACCGTCTGAAACTGGATGAGTCCCGTGTTCAGGGCATGGTCGACGGCCTGAAGGCAATTGTTGAACTGAATGATCCTGTGGGTTCTGTCATTGATGAATGGGACCGGCCTAACGGACTGCACATCGAACGTGTGCGGACCCCGCTTGGCGTGATCGGCGTGATTTTTGAATCAAGACCAAACGTTACCGCTGATGCTGGTGCGTTGTGTCTGAAGTCTGGAAATGCGGTAATCCTGCGTGGCGGATCAGACTCGTACTATTCATCCCGGGCTATTCACGGTGCCCTGGTGAAAGGACTTGAAAAAGCAGGTTTGCCGGCAGATGCCATTCAGATTGTGCCTACCACTGATCGTGCTGCAGTCGGTGAAATGCTCACCGGACTAAACGGAAATGTGGATGTGATCGTGCCGCGCGGTGGTCGTAGCCTGGTGGAGCGTGTGCAGAATGATGCGCGTGTGCCGGTTTTTGCGCATCTGGAAGGGCTTTGCCACGTGTATGTGGACAAATCAGCCGATCTTCAAATGGCGATTGATCTGGTAGTCAATGCCAAAATGCGCCGAACCGGGATTTGCGGGGCAGCAGAAACCCTGCTGATAGATCGTGCCGTGGCAGAAAGCCATATGAAGCCAATTCTTGAAGCATTGAAGGCGGCTGAATGCGAGTTGCGTCTTGACCATGAGGGCCTGGAAATCTTCCATGACGGACAAATTGCGCAGGAGGATGACTGGTCTACAGAATATCTGGACGCGATCATTTCAGCACGCATTGTGGACGGTATTTCCGGTGCGATTGCGCATATCAACAAATACTCTTCAAGCCACACGGAATGTATCATTGCCGACGATGGGGAAGCTGTTGAGCGTTTCTTCTCGGAGATTGATTCCGCGATCCTGTTGCACAATGCCTCCACCCAATATGCGGATGGTGGTGAGTTTGGCATGGGTGCGGAGATCGGGATTGCCACAGGCAAAATGCATGCGCGCGGACCGGTTGGTGTGGAGCAGTTGACCAGCTTCAAATATCTGGTGCGCGGCCAAGGCCAAACCCGACCGTAATGATTTCAAAAATCCGTTCAGCAGCAGACGATGTGGTGTTAAAAAATGCCCTGAAAATGCCGATTGCCGGTAATGGTGCTCGAATCGGCCTTTTCGGCGGATCGTTCAATCCACCGCATTTCGGTCATCTGAACCTCTGTGATCTGGCGTTCAAGAAGCTCAAGCTCGATCAGATCTGGTGGATGGTGACACCCGGAAATCCATTAAAGAACATGAAGGGGCAGCCATCGTTGACTGACCGCTTGCAGCTTTGTCATGAGATGGTGCGTGATCCGCGCATTCAGATCACTGCCTTTGAAGTGCAACACCGGGTGCGTTACACGGCTGATACATTGAAAATTGTCAAGAAACTCAGGCCACGGCAAAAGTTTGTATGGCTGATGGGGGCGGATAATCTGGCTAATTTTCATAAATGGCAGAATTGGCGTGAAATCGCCGCAATGATGCCTATTGCTGTCATCGACCGACCGGGTGCGACCCTGTCGTATTTGTCGGCACCTGCTTCGATTACCCTGTCCCGATACAGGATAGATGAAGAGGATTCACCCCTGCTTTCCGGGATGAAGCCACCGGCCTGGACCTTCATTAGAGGGCCCAGAAGTGCGCTGTCATCAACGAGTTTGCGGGAGCGCGCTGCATTAGGCCAGCAACCGAACGTTAACGCAGATTAAGGGTTTGTTCTTGAAACTGACACAGAATCAGCGTTATTCTATTATTGTCGGCGAAAGACCGGTATGGTCTGAAGCCATAACCGAAACTGCATAGTATGAGGGAAAAACTGACTACAGCAATGCAGACCTCCAGTGTTAACAACACTGAGAAGCAAGCATCGAAAGCCGCCGATATGGCAGTAAAAGATGTTTTGGAAACTGTGACTCTTTGCCTGGATGATGCCAAGGCGGAAGAGGTTACGACAATCAACATTCAGGATAAATCAGCGTTGGCGGATTACATGGTGATTGCCTCCGGGCGGTCTAACCGACATGTAAGCGCGATTGCAGACCAGCTATTGCGTGAGTTGAAAACCAAGGGGCATGGAACGCCCAAGGTGGAAGGCTTGCAGAATGCTGATTGGGTTCTGATAGATATGGGTGACATCATCGTTCACCTGTTCAGACCTGAAGTGCGGGAGTTTTACGCACTTGAGAAAATGTGGCAAATGCCTGTTTCTGAGGAAGCGCACTAAGGCAAATGCCCATGAAATTGGCGATTGTGGCGGTCGGCCGTATGAAGGCTGGACCGGACAGAGAACTTTACGACCGTTATGCGGGCAGAATTACCAAATCTGGAAAGAGCCTGCATTTCAGTGGACCGGATTTGTCTGAAATTTCAGAATCCCGCAAAGGAACCGTAGATCAACGAAAATCAGAAGAAGCTGATAGCCTTCTTTCGCTCGCTGGTGAAGGTTCCCGTATCATCATGCTTGATGAAAATGGCAAGGATATTTCCAGCCAGGAATTTGCAGCACTTTTGCGCGATGAGCAGGAGGCAGGAACCCAGCAACTGGTCTTTGCAATCGGGGGTCCTGATGGTCATGGGGAACAGGTCAAGGGAAAGGCTTTTCGCAAAATCCGACTTGGCAGCATGACCTGGCCGCATCAGCTTGCGCGCATCATGCTGGTGGAGCAATTATACCGTGCAATCACCATTTTGTCGGGCCATCCATATCATCGCGAATAACTACTCATTAACGCAGTTCTGCGCTATAATTCAGCGATGAGGTTGAGAATCAATCAAATCGTTGGGGATATTCTTTCAAAAATTCTGGTCTTGCTGTTTGCGGCCGGAGTGTTTTTCCTGCCTGATTTGATGGTTGCGCAAGCCCAGGAGCTTGATGCCCAGCGTCAAAGAAATATCGATGAACTGGAAATTCTGAAATCCGAAATTTCCCTGAGTGAACAAAGACGCGCAGCGTTACGCTCTTCTATAGAAGCGTTGGATAAAGACCGGGCAACGGTCAACCGAAACCTGATTGATGCGTCCTCGAAAGCTCGCGGGCTTGAAAAAAAGATATCAAAAGCTGAAGGCCGACTATCACAATTACGCGATGAACAAGCCGAGATTCGTGTCTTTCTGAACAGTAAAAGAGGCGTTTTGGCAGAAGTTTTGGGTGCGCTCCAGCGGATGGGGCGTAAACCGCCGCCTGCATTATTGGTTACGCCAGAGGATGCATTATCTTCTGTGCGTTCCGCCATTCTGCTCGGTTCAGTGGTGCCGGAAATGCGGTCTGAGACAGAGCTTCTGGTTTCGCAATTGCAGGATCTGACCCGTATTTCAAACGATATTGAGAGCCAACGGGCGAGTCTGACGCAGGATCTGGAAGGATTGGCAGCAGAAGAAGAGCGTTTGAATTTGCTGCTTGCTGAAAAGAGCAAATTGTCTGGTGTAGCCCAGGCCAAATTGGCGCAGGAAAGCGCTAAAGCGGCTGAATTGGCTGCAAAAGCAACGTCTTTGAACGGTCTCATATCAGACCTGGAAAATCAGATCGAAGCGGTGCAAAAGGCAGCGGAAGCAGCAAGAATTGCAGAAGAGAAGCGTAAAGCGGAGGAGCAAGACAGGATTTTTGCTGCCCGTGAGGTCCAGAAAAGTGATGCATTTGCAGATACCGGACGAATTGCTCCTGCGATCAGCTTTGAAGCGGCTAAGGGCCTTCTGCCACTGCCTGTGGCTGGCCTTCAATTAGCCGGATTTGGAGAGGATGATGGGGCCGGGGATGTGACAAACGGCGTTTCTCTGGAGACCCGGGAGAACACCCGTGTGATCGCCCCGGCAGATTCCTGGATTTTATACGCAGGCCCTTTCAGATCCTATGGACAACTCTTGATAATGAATGCAGGTCAAGGTTATCATGTGGTATTGGCAGGAATGGATAAAATCAATGTACAACCGGGCCAATTCGTTCTGGTAGGCGAACCGGTGGGGACAATGGGATCACAAAGAGTTGCCAGTACGGGAGTGGTTGATATCAAATCGACCAATCCCATTTTATACGTAGAATTCCGCAAGGACGGGAAATCAATTGATCCGGCACCATGGTGGTCGGTAAATAATGGAGAGAGAGCATCCAATGGTTCGTAAAATAGGCCTTCTTTTCAGTGGGGCGGCAATCGGTGCCATGGCCGCTTTCGCGGTCACGTCTGGCAATTACAATTCGGCTTCAGCGCAGGCTGCAAGCGTGGGCACATATCGCCAGCTAAGTATTTTCGGTGACATCTTCGAGCGTGTGCGCGCTTCTTATGTGACTGAGCCAACCGAAGAGGAACTGATCGAGAGCGCCATTAATGGCATGCTCACCTCTCTGGATCCCCATTCAAGCTATCTGAATGCCAAGGACTTCTCTGACATGCGTGTGCAAACGCGTGGCGAGTTTGGTGGTCTTGGTATCGAAGTCACCATGGAGAATGAGCTGGTCAAGGTGGTTTCCCCCATCGATGATACGCCTGCAGCAAAAGCCGGCGTGTTGGCAGGGGACTACATTACCAAAATCGACGGTGAGAATGTTCGTGGCATTACGCTTCAACAGGCCGTTGAGAAAATGCGCGGACCGGTTAATACGCCCATCGTGGTGACGATTGCACGGGAAGGTGCAGACAAACCGATTGAAATCACCATCATCCGTGATGTGATCAAGATCCGTTCCGTCCGCCACCGTATCGAAGATGGTGATATCGGATTTGTGGACATAAACGCTTTCAACGAACAAACCTTTGACGGTCTGGAAAAAGCGATCAAGAAAATCCGTGACGAAGTGGGTGATGAAAAGCTGAAAGGCTTTATCGTTGACCTGCGTCTTAATCCGGGTGGTCTGCTTGATCAGGCAGTAAATGTGTCTGACACATTCCTGGATCGTGGCCTTATTGTTTCAACCCGCGGACGTAACCCGGATGAAACCAGACGCCACTCTGCCAGAGCAGGCGATCTGACTGGTGGCAAGCCGGTCATCGTTTTGATCAATGGTGGTTCAGCGTCAGCTTCAGAGATTGTGGCCGGTGCGCTTCAGGATCATAAGCGGGCGACAATCGTGGGTACACGTTCCTTTGGTAAGGGTTCTGTACAAACCATTATTCCGCTGGGTGCAAATGGCGCGCTTCGTCTGACGACAGCGCTTTATTACACACCTTCTGACCGCTCCATCCAGGGCAAAGGCATCGATCCGGATATCGTGGTGAAACAGCCATTGCCTGAAGAATTGCAGGGCAGAGTTGAGGCACGTGGTGAATCGCAACTTCGCGGTCACATTGTGGGTAATGAAGAAGATGACAGTGGTTCTGGTTCAATCGCCTATGTGCCACCGGAACCAAAAGACGATGTGCAGTTACAATATGCCAAGGATCTAATTCGTGGAAACAAGCAGCATGCTGCCTATCCGCCTGACCCATCCAAGGCAATTCCAACACCAAACTAAACGAAAACACTTTGGTTTTTCACAAGGGAGGGCTATGCTCTCCCTTGTTTGATTCTACATCAATTAGTTTCGATCCGGCGGGCAGCGAAGAACTGTAATGGAACCTGAAAGCGAATTCACCAAGCCTCTCAAGGGTTACGAGGCCCGTGAGAAAAAACCTGCTGGCAGGAAAGGGCTTGTCGTCGCTTTCATATGTCTATTAATCGCAGCGCCTGTGATCTATTCCAGCGGATTAATGGATTCGACTATCGACCGTTTTTTCGCAAGCAGTGAGCCGGAAGAAAAGGTTGAAGTGGTGGTGCGTGAAACCATCAAAGAAGAGCCGGAAGAAGAAACTGCCAATCTGGATGATGAGACCCAGGAAGCCGGTCTGGTGGAAGTGACACCGGAAGAAAACGTTCAGCCATTACAGCCTGTTATTCCGAAAATCATTCAGGTGGAAGAGCCAAAACCAATCAGACGGCAGGAACAACAATTGGCGCATTTGCCTGACCCTGAACTTACTGAACGAGGGTCTTCAGGCGTTATTCCGAAAAAGTCGCGTGAAGGTGCGCGTGCTATGGATGTCTATTCCCGGGAACCGGAAACCACCGGCAATTTTGGTGTGGCACGCGTGGTGATCGTAATTGGCGGTCTTGGCATTAGCCAGACCAGTACTCAAGCAGCAATCGAGCAGTTGCCGGGCGGTGTTACGCTTGCTTTTGCTCCTTATGGAAACAGCCTTAACCGCTGGATGCAGAATGCAAGGAAAGCGGGCCACGAACTGCTGCTTCAGGTTCCCATGGAGCCGGTTGATTATCCGACCAATAATCCTGGCCCGCATACGCTTAAAGCCGACGCGGTGTTGTCGGAAAACCTGGCTAACCTGCATTGGTCCATGAGCCGGATCAGCAATTATGTGGGCGTCATGAATTATCTCGGTGGGAAAATGCTTCGCCAGCCTGCGAGCCTTACGCCAGTCTTTTCCGAGATTGCAGACCGTGGGCTTTTGTTCTTTGAAGACGGCACAGTGAAAAATTCACTGGGTGAAGGGGTCGCTGTGAAGGCACTGCTTCCCTATGCGCGAGGTAACATCCTGCTCGATAACATCAGGTCGAGAGCTGCGATTGCGGAGAAGCTTGATAAGCTTGCCAGTGAAGCCAAGCGAACCGGACTCGCGATTGGTGTGGGAAACGCTTTTCCTGATACAATTTCTCTCGTTGCCCAGTTCGCCCGTCAGGCCAAGGAGCTTGGCATAGAAATCACCCCGGTTTCAGCCGTTGTCCGTGATCCGTCGAAGTAGAGAAATTCATGACCAAGACAGTTGATCCCGAAAGCCTGCCTTACCGCCCGTGTGTGGGCATTGTGTTGTTCAATCAGCAGGGCAAGGTATGGGCCGGGCACCGTCTCGACAATTCGGAGACAGTTGGTCTGGATGACCCCAAGCGCTGGCAGTTCCCTCAAGGTGGCATTGATAAGGGCGAAGAACCCCTTGCTGCGGCAAAGCGGGAATTATGGGAAGAAACCGGGATAACAACTGCAACCCTGCTAATGGAGGCAACTGACTGGTTTGCCTATGACCTTCCGCGGGAGCTGGTTGGAATCGGTCTCAAGGGCAAGTATAGAGGTCAGCGGCAGAAATGGTTTGCGTTTCGCTTCGAAGGGGATGAAAGCGAGTTCAATATTCTCAACCCACCGGACGGAGCGCCGCAGGAATTTGACAAATGGGAATGGAAAGACCTGTCAGAAATGCCTGATTTGATCGTCAGTTTCAAACGCGGCATCTATGAGCAGATCGTGGCTGAGTTCAGGCATCTTGTCTGACGCAATGTGCGTCTGATCAGGAGACGATGTCAGCAAGGCCAAACATTTTCCATTCCTCTCCGACACGCTTGAAGAAATAAACCGCAGCCACGTCTTCGATCTCGCTGCCATCAGCCCGGCATCGGGTGGCGGAAGCCGTCAGGTGTGCTTCGTTTTCGTTGATGGCTGAAACGTCCATTTTCCAGTTGATGGAATGGTCCCATCCAATTGCTGATTTAAGTTCGCCCGGATTTACGGGATATTCGTCGACCATGGCGACCTTGCCATCCTTGATATAGACCATGGGATATTCCACGATCTGGTCAATGATGGTGATGTCATTTTCCTTGAACCCCCTCACGTAATAGTCCTGGTAAAGGTTTGCTAACTTTTGTTTCAGATTTTCGTAACTCATTTTTTGTGTACTGGCCCTGACATTGGTTTGAAGTGACATATGTATTGCTTTTGACTAGAACGTCCAAGTAATCCTTAATATTTTCATTTTAAGGAATTTCCGGATCTTACCGTATTATTGGAAGTCGCATTATGAAATTTCGCCTGATCGGATTTTTAGTCTTGCTTCTGGCAGCCGCTGTCGCGGGCTATATTGCCATGCCAAAGCGCGACGCTCCGATCAGCGAACCGGACCCGATCCTCGACCAGGCAACGCTGCGCTCAATCGGGCAAGGGGAAATTGTGGGTTTCAGTCATCACACTAATGGTGCGCATGTGTGGCGTGGCATCCCTTATGCAGAACCACCGGTGGATGATTTGCGCTGGCGCGCACCACAACCTTTCGCCGGTTGGCGCGGTACGCTTGAGGCGCTACCCAATTCCCCATGGTGTACACAAGTCCGCCGATCGATTGACGATGGTTCCAGTGCGGACGCAATTCCGCTTGGAGATCTGATGGGGCAGGAGGATTGTCTCTACCTCAATGTGTATGCTCCGAAGATGGATGCGCAGGCTGCCGCATCTGCACAGCTGCCGGTGATGTTCTGGATCCATGGTGGTTCGAATGTGTGGGGCAGGGCTGAACAATACGATCCCTCAAAACTGGCCGAGACGGAAAATGTGGTCGTGGTCGTGGTTCAATATCGACTGGGTCCTCTGGGTTGGTTTGCCCATGATGCACTGGTGAATGATGCTCAGAATGATTTGGACAAAACCGCAAACTTTGCCATTCTGGATTTGATTGCAGCACTCGACTGGACGGCGGCAAACATCAAACCCTTCGGTGGTGATCCGGAGAACATCACCATATTCGGAGAAAGTGCCGGTGGTCATAATGTGGCGACGCTACTTGCCACTCCGTTGGCAGCGGGTAAGTTTCACAAGGCCATCATTCAGTCCGGCAGTTTCAGGTCCACATCCATGGCTGAAGCGCGGACTACCCATGATAAAAGCGGGGAGAAGATCGCCACCAAACTTCTCGGGAATAATGTGACAGCAGAAGGCTTGCGGAAGGTTCCCGTTGATACTCTATTTGCAGCTTACGCCACTGACCTAACCGGTTTCGGCTGGTTTCCGCCCCGAATTATCGAGGATGATGTGGTGATACCAAGTGAAGGGCTCGCTCAGCGTTTCCAGTCCACTGACACGTTTAATGCGGTTCCGATCATTACGGGAATTAATCGCGATGAGACCAAGCTTTTCAACATTCTGGATGATAAGCAGATCCGGTGGGTACTCGGATTGGTTCCCTGGGCAAGGGATCAGAAAATTTATGATGCGAAGTCAGAATATGAAAGCCGCATGTGGCGCGTGAGTGCGGTTGATCTTCCGATCCAGGATATGATTGCTGGCGGACATCAGGATGTTTACGCCTACCGCTTTGACTGGGATGAAGCCGATACTGTGCTTGGTGCAGACTTTTCCAAATTGTTTGGCGCTGCGCACGGATTGGAAATCCCGTTTGTGTTCAATCAGTTCAGGTTTCTGGGACGGGCTGACAAATGGGTATTTACAGAAGAAAACCGTGTTGGCCGTGAAACACTTTCGGAAGCCATGATGGCCTATTGGGCAGAGTTTGCGCGCAATGGAAAACCGGGCAATGGCGGTAAAGGCAATCTGGTTGAGTGGCAGAAATGGTCCGAGAATGTCAATTCACCCAATATGATCATTCTGGACAGCAACGCGGATGGCGGTGTGCGGTTCGAGGAAACAAGGGAGAGCCCGCAAAAGGTTGCCGAAGATATATTCTCTGACCGGCGGTTTTCCTCGCTGGATCAGGCCTGTGAAATATTCAGGAGTGCTCTGTTTTGGGGCAAGAGCCTGGCCGCACACGACACGCGTTCATGCCTGAAGTGATTTTCCCGGAACCCGGGATTACACATCATCGCGGCAAAGCGCCTGCGCCAGACAGTGTACGCCACCACCACCAAGTGTGAACATTGACATGTCCGGCTCGTAAACTTCAAAGCCGAGCGCACGCATTTTTCCATTGAGTTCATCAGCGCCTTTCATGGAAAGGACCTTTTCATTGCCCAATGCCACAAGGTTCACACCAAGGTTTTTGGCTTCCCGGTAAGAGACATCCACGAACTGGAATCCCCAGTCACGCAATTGCTGAACAACCCAGGGTTCGAGCGCATCCACACAGGCAACGAGCAGTTTTTCTGCGAGCGGTACTACCAACCCGTCCATATGGACAAACTCCCGGTTGATCGGGGCTGTTACCGCTTCCCACCCTTCGGCGCGGACAAAATCTGCAACTTGTTCAGAGCCTTCTTTCTCCGAGCGTTCACCGCAATATCCGATGAGGACTTTGCCTGGTTCGAGGATGACAAAATCACCTCCCTCGAAGTGACCGGCTGTGGCGAAGTTCCAGATCGGAATGTTGTTCTCCTGATAGAACTTTATGACCGTCACGTAGTCCGCTCGACGGCATTTGAGTTGCATATGACAAACCAGGGCACCCCATGGTGTCATGGCAGAACTGTCGCGGGCAAAGAAGTTTCGATGCAGCACTTCGTCGGCTTCCAGGAAGTGGCAGTTCACGCCAGCATCTTCGTAAATCCGAACCATCTCTGCGTGTTGGGCCATGGCCAGTTGGAGGTCGAAGCTTACGCCGGTCTTATGCGCGTTTGCTAGTGTTCTGCCAATCAGGGGCCCGGCATCCACCCAGCGGAAGAATTCAGGTTTTCCCAACAACACATCATGCAGCGGCGCATAGTCGTTGTTGATGCCCCAATTTACTTTTGCTGGCTCGGTATTCATATGTTTTCCTCCCGGGCTTTCCCCTCGCTATTCGTCACATTATCGTCCAAGACTGGTAAGAATTTCAATGAGTTCCCTGTCGGCAACGTTTTGTTTTTTCTTGGCGTCTGACAATAGATAGTATCCCAGATCCGGCCGGCTGAGTGGCTTGCCCAATCTGATCACTTCACCTGAGTTTACTAGAGCATCGTCCAATCCCACATAACCCAATGCGACACCTTCGCCGCATCTGACCATGTCCAGGATGGTGGGATAGTTGTGAATGTCCCGCTTTTGTATGGTTTGTGGCACTTCGCGGTTGTGATGAGCAAACCACAATTCCCATGTCATCCAGCCATAGCCGCGCGGGTCGCCGTGTTCGAGCAGCCATTCAGGTTTGAGCGTTCCGGGCAGGTCATTCTCGTCGATTGAAGGATGATCTCGCAAGAATTGTGGTGAAGCGATGACATAGGTCGTTTCGGTGAATATCAGGTCAACATTTTTGCCCGGCCAATCTCCGGTGCCAAACCGTATGGAGAAATCCACTTCCGGTTTGTCAAAGTCTGAATAATTTTCAGAGGTGAGGAAATTTACTGTAGCGCCACCGGCGGCACCGCGCATGGCAGTAATCTGCGGCATCAGCCACATATGCATTATGCCGAAGGAAGCGCCGATCAGGATTTCATTTTCGCGAGCGGCCGAAAACTGTCTGAACCCCAGTTCAAGCCGGTCAAAGGTGGGGGTGAGCATTTCTGCCAGTTCGTAACCCACAAGGCTTAGCTCTACAGCGTTACCGCTTCGCTTAAACAGTTTCGCACCCACCCAGTCTTCCAGATTTGCGATATGACGGGTGATGGCAGGCTGTGCCACGCCAAGTTCGCGCGCTGCCTTTGAAAAGTTGCTATGCCGGGCAGCGGCCTCGAAAGCCAATAGCGAGTTAAGCGGTGGCAGGCGTCGTCGCATGGATATCGTGCATCCCTCAGCATAAGAAAAAGTTATGCTAGGTTATGATTTTTATGAATTTAGCGCAATTTAATATTCAATTATCATTTCGGTATCGAATCTGAACTTCGGTACAAAAAACCGTTTGCTTTGCTGCGGTTGTCCGACCCGCTGCTTCAATCTGAATGGTGACAGGCAAATGACTGATACAACTGAAAATCCAAAACCATCTTCCCGGAAAGTCTGGAACTTTACTCCGACTTTGCCGATTCAGACTGCACCCTATTGGGACTGGCCATTGCGGCCACTGGCTTCGGTTCTTTATCTGCTTAAAAGCTGGAACCCGCTGGGCACCCGGATTTTCCTGCTCATCACAGCCTTTGTGAGCTGGACCTGGTTCACACCTGAACTTGCGCGAGCTCAAACGATCGAGTTCGGTTGGATTTTTGAAGTCTGGCTCAAGAATATGATCATACTGACGGTCATCGCCGGCGGGCTTCACATGTTGTTGTGGGTTTTGAAAGTGCAGGACGATGATTATCGCTATGACATGCGGCCCATGATGAAAGGCGCCAAGGTTTTTCATTTCAACAATCAGGTCTATGACAATATGTTCTGGTCCTATGTGGCGATCCAGTTTCTGACCTTTTACGAATGTTTGATGTGGTGGTCCTATGCCAATGGCTGGGCGACCATGATCACGTTTGAGAGCAATCCAGTGTGGTTTATCGCGCTCATTGTGTTGATACCCATTTGGGCCGGGTTCTATTTTTATTGCCACCACCGGTTATTGCATGTGGGGTTCATGTATCGTCATGTGCATTCATGGCATCACAAGAACATCAATACGGGTCCATGGTCCGGTCTTGCCATGCATCCGGTGGAAAGCTTCATTCTGGTGTGCGATACGCTGATGTTTTTCATTATCCCGGCGCATCCGGTTCATGTGCTGTTTCTGCTCTACCATCACGGGATCGGTGCACCCACCTCGCATGCGGGCTTTGAGAAGTTGAAGGCGGGCGAAAGTGGGGGGTTTGAACTGGGTGATTTTTTCCACCAACTGCACCACAAATATTTTGACTGCAATTATGGCACCTGGGAAACGCCCTGGGACAAGTGGTTCAACACATTCCACGATGGTACAAAAGACGGGGATGATCTGGTGAAGGAACGGCGTAGACAAATCTGGTTCAGTAACTAGGATCCGTTAAGCGCATCGGAAGTGCTTCTCAAAACAAAAAACCCGTTGCGGATCACTCAGGGACTATACGCCAGAGTGACCCGGCCTCATTGTGTTCCAGGGCAATATAGACGAGCCCGTCGCTTCCCATTGCCACGTCCCGAATGCGCCCGAAATCCGTAACGAGCTTTTCCTGTTCCACAAGCTTGTCATTCTCCACCCTGATACGATAGAGCGTGCTGGCTTTCAGACTGCCCACCAGTAGGTCATTCTTCCAGCCGGGAAATTTCGTTCCATAATGAAATGCGAAGTTTGAGACGGCAGGTGCTGGCGTGAAATCCACTACCGGCAGAACAGTATCTTCAATCGGATAATCCAGACCCAGGTCCTTGCCGATGGAAATCTCCTCGCCGCTGTAATCCAGGCCGTTTGTGTAAAGTGGCCATCCGTAATTCTGGCCGCCAAGAATGTGGTTGATTTCATCTCCGCCACGGGGACCCATTTCCGTATTCCAGATTTCTCCGTTCACCGGATGACCGTCCAGTCCCTGACCGGTGCGGTGCCCATAACTCCAGACGGTGTGGATGGTAGATCCCTCAGGTCTTTGATCCGGTGCGACCCAAAATGGATTGTCCTGTGGTACGGTTCCGTCGTCACGGACCCGGTGAATTTTTCCAAAAGGCGTGTCCAGCTGATGGAGTTTATCATAGGTGTTTTTCCCGCCAATTGAAATGTAAAGGTGGCCCTGCTTGTCAAAGGCAAGACGTCCGGCAGCAACCGCATCGGGAACGGGGGTGTAATGATCTGTGTGGACGGACCAGATGACTTCCTGATCGATCCAGTTGCCATCCTTTATGCGACCGCGAACCACGCGAACCATTGTACCCGGAACAAACCATCCGCACAGCCAGTTGCAGCGATCGGTATGGGAGAGATAAATCCAGCCGTTTTCTTCGTAATCGGGATGTAATTCCACATCGAGTACAGTGCCCAGATTCAACCAGATGCCACCCAAGCTTAGCAAGGTGCTCCAGACTTCAGGCGTGCCGGCAATCAGCGGATTTTGTTTGCCATCTTTATCGACTATCGAAAGGCCGCGAACCTTTTCAGCAACGAGCACGCCACCATCGGGCGTTGGTGCAATTGAGTAGGGCCGGCTTTCGAGTTTAGTTACCAGTTCCAGACGAAAGTTATGATGTTGTGACTGCAGAACCCGAGCCTCTTCTGGTTCGCTTGCATAAGAGGCAAGGGTGCTGGGAAATTTCTGGCGACGCTCGCTGATATAAATCGCAAGCATCTTTATCTCCTGCGGTGTCAGCTTGTCATCCCATCCGGCCATTGTCGTGCCCGGAACGCCGCCGGTTATGACGCCAATCATTTGCTCCAGAGAATCACCATGTTTGAGGTCCGCATCGATGAGTGTTGGCACGCCTTCAGTCCCTTCAAGGGTCACGCCATGACAACTGGCGCAGTTTTTGTTGAAGGCGACCAAAGATACTTCACGGCTTTCTGAGGTGATGAAAAACCAGTAGCCTGCCGAAATGCCTATCGCCCCAATGACAATCAGGCCCATAAGGATCTTGTATCTCACTTTCATGGTTTTTCTCTTCAATGTGGCTTGTTCCAACTTAACCAAGAAGATCAAAAATTGCTCCTGATTACAATTGATATTCTCAAA
>CAWUJF010000021.1:0-14133 GCA_963922405.1 uncultured Hyphomicrobiales bacterium
TTGAAAACATGTTCAACCATCCTTCCTCGAGGATCAAACTTCTGGACTCTCAGCTCGTCCCGTCTGATTGAAATCAGCTCCTTGGCTTTGGCTGCACGGTAGTTGATCTTGAACGCCAACCAGATTACGAAAACATCAAGCGCCATGAAAATGAAAACAGGCCAGGCCCCCATCACCAGAAACATTATTCCCGATAGAAAGCAGGTTACAGCCACAAAACCCATCACCAGAAAAAATCCTGTTCGACCCAGCGACCGGTGAGGCGTAAGTTCGGCGACAAATTCCGGATTGGTTTCTTTTTCCATATGTGTAATCTAACGCTGAAATCATGATTGAACAGGAAAAAAATGACGCATGGCGGCAGCAAAGAAAAAACGTCTCCCACGAACCAAATATTCGAAGGAAGAATTGCATGAAATTTTTTCCCGTTTTAAACAAATGCGTCCCGAACCAAAGGGGGAACTTGCCCACGTGAACCCCTTCACACTGGTTGTCGCAGTGGCATTGTCAGCCCAAGCAACCGATGTGGGTGTAAACCGCGCAACAAAAGACCTTTTCAAGGTGGCAGACACACCACAGAAAATGCTTGCGCTGGGTGAGGAAAAGGTTGGCGAATATATCAAGACGATCGGCCTGTGGCGAAACAAGGCAAAGAACGTAATTGCCTTGAGTCAGAAGCTGATTGATGATTTTGACGGTATTGTACCGCAAACACGGGAAGAGTTGGTCACTCTACCCGGCGTTGGAAGAAAAACTGCCAATGTGGTTATGTCGATGGCATTCGGCATTCCGACGATGGCGGTGGATACTCATATCCTGCGTATTGGAACACGCATCGGCCTGGCACCTGCGAAAACGCCCGATGACGTGGAAGCAATTTTAATGAAGATAATTCCGGAAGAATTTCTGTACCATGCACATCATTGGCTTATATTGCACGGTCGCTATACTTGCGTAGCAAGAAAGCCAAAATGTGAGGACTGCATAATCGCTGATCTGTGCAAATCAAAAGAAAAAACATGCGATGTTCCCGCAGCGATTGTTCCCATACTTGATCAGGAGATACCCACATGAATTTTGAAGGACTAAATTATCTGGCGGTTTTGGCGGCCGCCTTCGCAGGCATGATTTCCGGTGCTGTTTGGTATGGCGTATTTGCAAAACAGTGGATGAAGGCGGTTGGTTACACGGAACAGCCACAACCCAATCCGAAAATTTATATTGTTGCTCTGATTGCTCAGGTTGTAATCGCTTATCTACTAGCAGGTATAATCGGTCATCTGGGTGCATTCACCATTACGCAAGGGATCATAACGGCAGCGTTTTGTTGGCTTGGCTTTTGCGTAGCTCCAATGGCAGTAAACCATCGTTTCCAGGACAAGGGTTGGGACCTGACGGTGATCGATGGCGGATACTGGCTGGTAGTATTTGTACTACAAGGTGCAATCATCGGATTTTTGGGAGCGTAATTTAATACCAAGTGGAAAATCAGAAGTACTGCGTTAGATCATTTCAGAAGAAAATAAGACGAATCTAACAAACTGGCTAGAATTTGATTTTCCTTAACACTCCGCAATGGCTCTATGCACCATATGTGATAAACATATTGATATTGGTGCCGGTCTGCTATGCGATGTTTTTCGGAAATCCAGTTACCGCTGTATTCAAGGACAAGATTCAACCATCTGACGGGTTGATACTGTTGGTAGGTTCGCTTTGGCTTGCGATCCTGCTCTCTTCCTTTGCAGGATTAATCTGGCCATTAGGTTTTGCACCGGTATTGTTGATACAAATCCTCTACAAAACGACATGGCTCGTGGCTTTTATTCTACCCTTATGGCTAGCCGGCCAACCATATCCGGCCGGCATAGCCATATCTTTTGCAGGGATAGTAACCTTTTTTCCTGTGTTTCTCTGGTTGGCCTGGCGTTAGGAAGTTCGAGTAATCCAACTCCAAAACTCCCTGAGAGCTTTAGCACGTTCCATTGGTGCTCTTCTCAGGCCTTGCTGGATTTTCCGATCCAGTTCAGACCCAGTGATAGTAGGAAAATCGTTTGTAAACTGTTCTCTTGTGTTTCTGTAGTAAGTCATTTCAATGTTCCTCTAATGAATTGACTTAAAAATAACTGTAGATTACCTGTTTAACAAACGCGTAATTTGTAAGTGTCAGTTCAAATTCTTTTAAGTGAAGATAGAAGCCCAGATGCGAAAAATACCACCCGTCAATGCCATTCGTGCTTTTGAAGCTGCTTGCCGTCACATGCAGTTTCAAGCGGCGGCTGATGAACTGGGCATTACGCCGTCAGCGTTATCCTATCAAATCCGCCAATTGGAAGACTTTCTGGGATTGAAACTATTTACGCGTCTGAACCGATCAGTGGAACTAACGAAGGAAGGTCGGATTTTGTCTCCCGGTGTAGTCGGCGCCTTCGAACAGCTGGAAGAAACCTTCACTTTACTTAAAACCGAAGAGGAAACTAATACGCTTGTCATAAGCACAGGACCGGCTTTTTCTGCCAAATGGCTCGCACCTAGACTTCATTCTTTCCTGGAAGAAAACCCGGAATTGGATTTCCGCTTGTCAGCCAACCTCAAACTTACGGATTTTGAGCAAGATGGCGTAGATGCAGTTATCAGATTCGGATCAGGAAATTATCCAGATTGTTACGTAGAAGCCCTATTCGACGAAATCTCCACACCGCTAATATCTCCTGCGTTATTTGAACAGGCCGGCGGTGTGGCGGACGAGAGCCTGTTTGAGAAAGTTCCGCTAATTCATGACGAGTCTCTGAAATTCCTGGATGTTACTTTATGGGATACATGGCTCACAGCAGTGGGGTATGAAAATGTCGATGCAGATCGGGGCGCTCGCTTCAATCATGCTGATCATTGTATTGAGGCAGCTCTTGATGGAGGTGGCATTGTCATGGCACGTTTGGGTTTCGCATTCCGTGAAATTAACGCCGGCAGGCTTATTGCGCCGTTTAAGGAAGTAATTAGCGCAAAGGGTGGATTTTACTTTTGCTGCCCACCTGAGAATTTGGACTTGGACAAGGTGCTGAGATTTCTGGGATGGCTTCGGGACGAAGCGTCTGAACAAGCGGAGGCCATTGTAAAATTTATGGAAGACAGAAAAATTCTGACATAAATGTTTGAAGTGTGCATTTATTAACATAATCGTGAGCGATAAAATGGCATGTGAAGGAACGCACACTTGCCGGGAAAACCAAGATGAAAAATGCGCTAATAACAATATGCACTGCTTCCCTGTTGGCTGTCTTGAACACATCAGCCCAGGGCGCGACGGAAATCGGGAAAGCCGAAAGCATTGATAGATCTGTAGTGGCCAATAATAGTCGGCAGTTAGGCAATAATTCAGCAATTTTTTCCAATGAACGACTACGGTCTAATCAGTCAGGATTGGGACACTTTCGTTTCAATGATGGAACGAAAATGGTAATTGGACCAGACAGCAATATTGTTTTGGATGAAAACATCTACAATCCCAATCAATCGAAGTTCAGTAAATTTGTGCTGAAAGCAAGTAGCGGTGCTACACGTTTTATAAGCGGTTCCAGCCAATCATCCGTGTATGAGATAAGTACACCTGCCGGAGTATTAGGCGTAAGGGGCACTGCCTTTGATTTCCGCCATTGGCGTGGCCGGACCTATCTCATGTTATTTGAAGGAAGTGTTGAAATTTGCAGCCAGACAGGCACTTGTAGAACGTTAAGACGCAAATGCGACTTTGTCGTTGTGGAGCCTGACGGGCGGGTTTCAAACCCTACCCAACCGAGAAACGGCATTTTTGAGGCCCGGGATATGGAATTTTATTTTCCGTTTGTAAATAACCAGTCAGGGCTCGACGGTGATTACCGACTTCGCGTTAACAGCTGTGCAGGTGGTGCTGCAAATTCTGGATTCGGCGGCGGTGGTGACGGAAGTTCCGGCCCTAGTGGTGGAGACACACAGTAAACTTTACCAGGTGCGTCTAGGCCCGTTGTCAATGTGAAAGAAATTACCTCGCGGATAGTAACTGTATCCACCGACTTCCCACATTCCTCTCAAGGCTTGCTTGATTTCACCGGGGTTTCCACCTCTAACAGAAAAGTCCACCGCCCGGCAGGTCAGATGAAACGAGCGCTTTTTACCACCTTTTCGCTTGTTCTCCCAAGGATTGCGATAGGTAGAGTGAACCCGCACAGGACCAAACCGCTTGGCAATTTTTGTGAGGGCAACTTTTAATTCCAGTGGAGTACACCAACTGGTATCATTCCAAGAAATTTTGGCAGGGCGGAAAAAACTTTCAAAACTTCCACCAGCACACGCTGATAAGACCAATGGACACAAAATGATCATATGCCTTGCTCGAAGGCTACTGAAGCCAGTCATGGAAATTTCCTACGCATAACAAATGGAAATTCTTACAGGCTAATTATCTGGGAAATTCGTTAAAATTTTAATGATTGGAAATTAACCATAAACGGTCAGCAGGCTTTCTTATTGGTCGGCATCCTCCGATGGTTGAATAGACCCGTGATCTATGGTCAGACTATACAGAGCATGATTTAATTAATTTTCAGGCTCTTGTAGGGTCACAAGGTTGGAGGAAACACCCATGTCGGACGACGTTAAAACCTATCCGGTTATCACTGCAGCGACACCCAATGCACATATTGATAAGGCAAAATATGAGGCGATGTATGCGCAAAGTGTAAACGATCCCGACGCTTTTTGGGGAGAACACGGCAAGCGAATTGACTGGATCAAGCCATACACAAAGGTGAAGAACACCAATTACACATATCCGGATGTCTCCATCAAATGGTATGAAGACGGCACGCTCAATGTCGCGGCCAACTGCATCGACCGCCACCTGGAAACCCGAGGAGATCAGACCGCTATCATCTGGGAAGGTGACGAACCAACCGACGATAAGCACATAACTTATAACGAATTACACGAGCATGTTTGTCGCCTGTCAAATGCGATGAAAGACGCAGGCGTAAAGAAAGGGGACCGAGTAACGCTTTATATGCCCATGGTTCCCGAGGCTGCCTATGCAATGCTGGCATGTGCCCGGATCGGTGCTGTTCATTCAATTGTTTTCGGTGGATTTTCTCCAGACGCACTCGCAGGCAGAATAGTTGATTGCCAATCAGAATTCATCATAACCGCCGATGAAGGCATCCGTGGCGGCAAGTTGATCCCACTGAAAGCAAACACAGATGCAGCAATCGAAATCGCCTCAAAGGAAGGACAAGAGGTCAAAAAAGTTATCGTTGTTAACCGCACCGGTAACAGCATCAATTGGGAAGACGGTAGAGACATCTGGTATCATGATGCATGTGCAGCTGCTTCGACAGATTGCCCTCCCGAAGAGATGAATGCAGAAGATCCTTTGTTTATTCTCTATACTTCAGGCTCAACCGGTAAACCAAAGGGTGTGCTTCACACCACAGGTGGTTATCTGGTTTGGGCCTCCATGACACATCAATACACCTTTGATTATCATGACGGCGATATCTATTGGTGTACTGCAGATGTGGGTTGGGTGACCGGCCACTCCTATATTGTGTACGGACCGCTGGCAAATGGTGCAATTACCTTGATGTTCGAAGGCGTGCCTAACTACCCGACAAACGCGCGCTTCTGGGAGGTTTGTGACAAACACCAGGTAAATCAGTTTTACACAGCACCCACGGCTATCCGGGCACTAATGCAAGGTGGAGATGAGCCTGTTAAATCCACATCACGCGGTTCCTTGAGGGTCCTCGGAACCGTTGGCGAGCCAATCAATCCTGAGGCTTGGGAATGGTACTACAATGTAGTTGGCGAGGGAAAATGTCCAATTGTAGATACCTGGTGGCAAACCGAAACAGGCGGGCATATGATCACACCACTGCCTGGTGCCACGGATATGAAACCTGGGTCTGCAACATTACCCTTTTTCGGAGTTAAGCCTGAACTGGTGGACAACGATGGCAACCCATTGGAAGGAGCAACTGACGGCAATCTTTGCATTACAGATTCCTGGCCTGGTCAGATGCGGACGGTCTATGGAGACCATGAACGCTTCGTGCAAACATATTTCTCCACCTATAAGGGCAAGTACTTCACCGGAGATGGCTGCCGCCGCGATGAGGATGGCTATTACTGGATCACCGGTCGTGTTGACGACGTAATCAACGTTTCCGGGCACCGAATGGGTACTGCGGAAGTGGAATCGGCACTTGTTTCTCACGATGCTGTCTCTGAATCAGCCGTTGTTGGTTATCCACACGACATCAAAGGCCAGGGAATATACTGTTACGTGACCCTCATGGCTGGTGTGGAAGCTACCGATGATCTTAGAACAGAGTTGCGCAATCACGTCCGCAAGGAAATCGGGCCGGTCGCCTCTCCTGACGCAATCCAATGGGCTCCTGGCCTACCTAAAACAAGATCAGGAAAAATCATGCGCCGTATCCTTCGGAAAATTGCAGAAGATGATTTCTCAAATCTTGGAGACACATCAACACTCGCTGATCCGGCAGTTGTTGACGATCTCATCGAAAACAGACAGAACAAGAAGTAGCACTACTTCTTCGGTAACTTTAAGGTTGGCGGGGAACAATCCCGCCAATTTAATTCAATATTGAATTATTAAAACATTGTTTTTAAACCACATTTTCTTACCTGATTGAAACATCTAGTTATTATTGGTTTCCGAGCAAACTTTAACTCGTGGGGCAGACGGGTATAAAAATGCTTATAATACTTGCAGGCAGCAAATGCTGCAGGATCAGGTTACTTTCTAATCTGATCATCGTCACAAGCATGGCAACAATCATGACTGTGATGTCCACCAGTGAAAACAATGCTGCAAACGTAATTTTCTCCGGCAATATTACAGACGACAATAATAATGGTGGTGGTGATCCAGATCCTGGTGACGGTGGTGATCCTTCCGCGAATGGTAGTTGTACGATACAAATTTCGCGTAACGGTTCGTTTGGTGCAGTATCACCTGTGGGTGGGGTTAACCCCACAGCACTCGATTCACGTGAGCCTGGAGGTTTATCAGCTCAACTGCTGGTCAGCACGTTCCTCCCTGCGAACAATACCACACGCGGCTTCAGAATCACGCTCGAAGCACCGAGTGTATTTAGCGCAGCACCTGCTGGTGCAAATGCAGACATACAATTCGAGTCCTTTTTTTCTGGTAGCAGTGTCAACAATGGTATCACCTTCCCCGAACAAAATGGGGAAGACTTTCAGGAATTATCTTCGACAGGTGTTGGTGCGACACTGATTACTGGACATTTGAGGGCTAGCAAGTTGATTGGGGACCTGAAAGCAGGCACTTATCAGGCGGTCAGCGTTTTCCGTTGCGAGTAAAAACTACGCCTACACAAAATTTCATGGAACTTTCACATTAAGGTAGTTGACGATTTACTATTTTGTGTCACTCTCAGGGTGTGTTCAACGATTCGAAAGGAGGTGATCTGATGTCGAGTGATTTTGGTTTTCTGGGGAAGTCCGGGGGAATAAAACTCATGTTGGAGCAACCTTCATCAGAGCCTTATTCAACTAAATAAAGATTTTTTCGGAAGTAAAAATCGCGGAGGCTACTCTGGAACACAGGGTAGCCTTTTTTGTTGCATTGAGCCAAATCCAATAATTTCCGGAAGTTGAAAATAATAATGCTCGCCAGGGGAGGAGGAGACTGGCGAGCATCATTTACAAGGATCAGTCGAAATGGAGGGGAAGACTGATCACCAAACCAATATCATGGGAGGAGGAGTATGACTTGGTTTGTTTATGTAGCGCCGAAACGCTTATGTCTGGAATATACGACTTCTCGCGCAAACTTGGAGTCCCAAAAAGGCATATGAGCCATGCAGATTCTGCATAGCTTGTAACAAGAAGCTCACGTTTTCGTTATATGTGCAGTGGTTTGCCATGCGTGGCAAGAGCAGCTTCCCTCACCACCTCAGACAATGTGGGATGCGCATGGCAGGTTCGACCGAGATCCTCCGAAGAGCCGCCAAACTCCATCAGGACAGCAGCTTCATGGATCATATCACCAGCCCCAAAACCAACAATATGAACACCCAGTACCTTGTCTGTTTCCTTATGCGCAAGAAACTTCACAAATCCTTCTGTCTGGTTCATGGCCCTGGCCCGACCATTCGCCATAAACGGGAACTGGCCTGATACATAGGGAATTCCCGCTGCTTTTAACTCTTCCTCGGTTTTACCCACGCTGGCAACTTCAGGCATAGTGTAAACCACACCAGGAATCACATTATAATTCACATGACCTGCTTGCCCGGCAATGGTTTCTGCAACAGCCACACCCTCATCTTCTGCTTTATGTGCCAGCATCGGCCCATCAGTCACATCACCGATGGCCCAAATGCCGTCCACATTCGTTTTCCAATGGGTTGTTTTTACCTTGCCACGATCCATTTCAACCCCGGCTTCTTCGAGTCCCAGGCCATCTGTGTATGGACGTCGTCCAGTGGAAATCAAGACAATATCTGCTTCCAATGTTTGCGCATCACCACCAGCAACCGGTTCAAAGGTGACGGATGCTCCATTTTTTGACTTTTCCACTGCGGTTACTTTCGAGGAAAGATTGAATATCATGCCCTGCTTTGCCAGCATTTTCTGGAATTGCTTGGATACACCACCATCCATTCCACCCAGGATCGTATCAAGATACTCGACCACAGTTACCTCAGAGCCAAGACGGTTCCAAACGGAACCAAGCTCAAGACCAATAACGCCGCCGCCTACAACCAGAAGCTTCTTTGGAACTTCTGAAAGTTCCAGCGCGCCTGTTGACGATACGATGGTCTTTTCATCGATTTCCACGTCCAGACCCGGAATACCTGCCACATCTGATCCCGTAGCAATGACAATATTCTTTGTGTTCAGTTCCGTGGCCTTACCCTTGTCATCCGCTACGCTTACTTTCCCAGCGGAAGCCACACTTCCGGTCCCGAAGTAAACATCCACATTGTTCTTTTTCATGAGGAAGGCGACACCATCCACATTAGCCTTTATGACGCTGTCCTTGTGTTTCATCATGTTTTTCAGATTGAGTTTAGGGCTACCCACATCGATACCCAGCGCTTCCATGCCATGGCCGGCTTCCGCATACATTTCCGAGGCATGAAGCAGTGCTTTGGAAGGAATACATCCCACATTCAAGCACGTTCCACCCAATGTGGGGTTCTTTTCCACTATGGCTGTCTTAAGGCCCAGTTGCCCGCACTTGATTGCACAAACATAACCGCCTGGTCCTGATCCGATTATCACTACGTCGTATGTTTCAGCCATTTTATCCTCATTGTCTGGGTAGAGATAATCATCTTCCACCGGTCACATTCAAACTGTCTCCAGTCACGTAAGATGCGTCATCACTGGCAAGCCAAATTATGCCTTTAGCCACTTCTTCTGCAGACCCACCCCGTTTCATGGGCACCATGTGCTCAAGTTTTTCTACCCGGCCGGGTTCACCGCCGGACGCATGTATATCTGTGTAAATCAACCCCGGGCGGACCGCATTTACACGTATTCCTTCATCGGCAACTTCCAGGGCTAAACCTTTGGTAAAGGTATCAATCGCTGCCTTTGAAGCGGCATAGTCCACATACTGATTGGGAGAACCGATATAAGCAGCAGCGGAAGATAGGTTCACAATAGAACCGCCACCACCACCATGCTTCGTCGACATGCGTTTCACCGCCTCTCGAGCGCATAAAAAGCTGCCGATTACGTTGACCCGATACATGCGTTCAAGCCGTTCAAATGAGTAATCTTCAACCCGTTCGCTTTTGTCCACAATGCCGGCATTGTTTATCAGGCATTTCAAAGCGCCAAGAGAATCCGCAGCTTCAAAAAGCTTGAGAATATCCTGCTCCTCTGCCACATCACTTTGAACAGCGACAGCTTTACCACCCATTCCCTCGATTTCGGATACAACACTTTGAGCGGCCTCAGCGTTAGAAACATAGGAAAAACAGACCGTGAAACCATCTTTTGCAGCCAATCTCGCGCAGGCTGCACCAATGCCTCTACTACCCCCGGTTATGATGTAAACGTCATCCATTTATCAGGTCACTTGGCCAAGAAGTGGATAAGCAAGCATCAGGATACCCACCATGGAAACAAGCCAAACGACAGTCCGCACAAACGGAATGCTGATGATATATGATGGAATGTATACTACCCGGCCCCAGAAATAGAGCTGTGCACCCAATGCGGAAGTCGACGAGAAACTCTCGGTAAACTGAATAATCAGGACCAGGGAGGCAAAAATCGGAAATGTTTCAAGCATGTTGTAATATGCGCGCTCAAACCGCCCGCCAATACCGGTCGTTAGAAATTCATCGTCACGCGCGCCAGCAGCAGCCTTCAATCCGTTTTCCAGAATTCCAGCACCCAACTGCGTTACCATCTGAATCAGAAGCAAGAAAATTGCGAAGATCAGATATTGAAGTTCCAAAGACATGTTTTCCTCCTGTTATTGGGGATATTTTTATTGTGTCCCACTAAAGATCGAGCACAAGGCGCTCTGGATCTTCAAGGCTTTCCTTCACCCTTACAAGAAACGTAACGGCTTCCTTGCCATCAACGATACGGTGATCATAAGATAGAGCCAGATACATCATTGGACGCACGACAATTTCACCGTCCCGCACCACAGGTCTGGACTCAATTTTGTGCATGCCGAGAATGCCGGATTGCGGGGCGTTCAGGATTGGAGTCGACATGAGCGAGCCATAAACTCCACCATTGGAAATTGTAAATGTACCACCCTGCATATCAGCCATGGACAAATCACCGTCTCTGGCCTTGCGCCCAAGGTTGCCGATCTCTTTTTCGATCTCAGCAATCGACATTTGATCTGCATCCCGGACGACTGGAACAACCAAACCTTTGTCCGTACCAACTGCCACGCCAATATGGGCGAAGTTTTTATAGATAATGTCTGTATCATCGATCTCTGCATTAACTGCAGGTATTTCTTCAAGCGCATGACAAACTGATTTTGTGAAGAAACCCATGAAACCAAGTTTCACACCATGCTTCTTCTCAAACAGGTCTTTGTATTTTTTCCGAAGCTCCATAACGGCTGACATATCCACTTCATTGAAAGTGGTCAGCATGGCTGCCGTGTTTTGTGCGTCTTTCAAACGTCGGGCAATTGTTTGCCTCAGGCGTGTCATCCGTACGCGTTCTTCACGAGGTGCATCATCTTCAGAACTTGGAGCACGGGCCGCAGCCGGCACGGGTGCTGGAGCAGGCGCGCTCTTGGCAGAAATCACATCTTCTTTCAAGATCTGCCCTCGCTTGCCGCTACCAGCCACAGAAGCTGGATCAATGTTGCTCTCAGCCATCATCTTGGCTGCAGAGGGTGCAGGTGGCATTTCTCCATTGGCATCGGCAGCTGGTGCACTTTCCTCTTTCGCCGGAGCAGTTTCAGCTGGGGCTGCAGGTGTACTTGCTTCTGCGTTTGCATCCAGCATGGCAAGCAATGCACCCACTTCAACCACATCACCTTCCTGAGCTACAATTTCCACCAATACGCCATCGGAGGGAGCCATAACCTCCTGAGCAACCTTGTCGGTTTCCAACTCTACCAGTGGTTCATCTGCGGACACAGCTTCCCCCGGTTGCTTTAACCATTGGCCAATGGTCGCCTCGGTTACACTCTCCCCCATGGTAGGGACACGGATCTCGTCAGCCATTCTTCTTTCCTCGTTTTGCAGCTTTTATATCGAGCTGCCTCTCAGTTGTTTTCATAATCCAGACAAGAGTCACCGGTTAACCACCCAGGGCGTCTTCCAGGAAACTCTCCAATTCATAAAGGTGTTTGGACATCAACCCTGTAGCAGGTGATGCAGCTGCAGCGCGTCCGGCATAACGGGCACGCTGATGTTTTGCGTCGATATGTTCAAATACCCATTGCAGATAAGGTTCGATGAAGGCCCATGAACCCATATTTTTCGGCTCTTCCTGACACCAGACCCATTCAGCATCCTTGAATCGGGATAGCTCGTTGATCAAGGCCTTGGCAGGGAACGGATAAAGCTGCTCCACACGAAGCAGATACATATCATCAATTCCGCGTTTCTCACGCTCTTCCAGGAGGTCAAAATAGACCTTTCCAGAACATAGGATTACGCGGCGGATCTTGTTATCCTTCACAAGCTGTACGCCATCAAAGTCTTCTGATTGAGCATCATCCCAAAGCAATCTGTGGAATGATTTACCCGTCGAAAACTCATCAATTTTGGAAACCGCACGTTTGTGCCTCAACAATGACTTTGGTGTCATGAGCACAAGAGGCTTGCGGAAGTTTCGACGGAGCTGACGGCGCAGGATATGGAAATAGTTTGCCGGTGTCGTACAGTTTGCCACCTGCATATTGTCCTGTGCACACAATTGCAGAAATCTTTCCAGACGGGCGGATGAATGCTCGGGGCCTTGGCCTTCATATCCATGCGGTAGTAGCATTACTAGGCCCGACATGCGCAGCCACTTGCTTTCACCAGAGGAAATAAACTGGTCGATAACCACCTGCGCACCATTCACAAAGTCGCCAAACTGGCCTTCCCAGATCGTCAGTGCATTTGGGCGATTTAGCGAATATCCATACTCGTATCCAAGTACCGCCTCTTCAGAAAGCATGGAATTGATAACATCATATTCCTCTTGCCCGTCACCAATTGTATTCAGTGGTGTATGACGCTGTTCTGTTTCCTGATCATAAATTACTGAATGCCGTTGCGAGAACGTTCCCCGCTCGCAATCCTGTCCAGAAAGGCGGACTGTGTGCCCTTCATCTACAAGCGAACCGAAAGCCAGAGCTTCACCCATGCCCCAGTCAATATTTTCACCGCTTTCCACCATCTTGCGGCGGTTATCCATCAACCGCTTAATGGTTTTATGGACATTGAACCCTTCCGGAACATCAGAGATAGCCTTGCCAAGTTCTGCAAGCTTCTTCTTTGAGATTCCGGTCTTACCGCGACGAATTTCGTCAGTATCACCGGCTTCCTGCATCCCTGACCATGCCCCATCAAGCCAATCAGCTTTATTCGGCTTATAGGATTGCCCGGCCTCAAACTCGTCTTCCAGGAATGTTCGCCAATCGTCTCGCATTGCCTTGTAATCAGCTTCTGAGATCACGCCTTGTGAGATCAGTTTGTCGCTATAGATCTTGGCAGTTGTCGGATGGGATCTGATTTTCTTGTACATTAGCGGCTGTGTGAATGCAGGCTCGTCACCCTCATTGTGACCAAACCGGCGATAACAGAACATGTCGATGATCACCGGCTTATGGAAAAGTTGACGGAATTCGGTTGCAACCTTGGCAGCAAACGTAACCGCTTCCGGATCATCACCATTGACATGGAAGATCGGAGCTTCAATCATTTTCGCAACGTCAGACGGATAAGGCGAAGACCGTGAGAAACGTGGATTGGTCGTAAACCCGATCTGGTTGTTGATGATAAAGTGGACTGAACCGCCCGTACGGTGTCCTTTTAGACCTGATAATCCGAAACATTCAGCCACAACGCCCTGTCCGGCAAAAGCGGCATCTCCATGCAATAGCAAAGGCATCACCGTATCACGAGGCCTGGAGCCACGCTCGTTCTTGGGCTCAAACTTATCTTGTTTTGCGCGCGCTTTACCAAGCACGACCGGGTTTACAATTTCCAGATGGGATGGATTAGCTGTTAGAGACAGGTGAACTTCATTACCATCAAATTCACGATCAGAAGATGCGCCCAAGTGATATTTCACATCACCGGACCCCTCCACTTCATCCGGCTTGAATGAGCCGCCCTTAAACTCGTTAAAGATGGCACGGTGAGGTTTGCCCATCACGTTAGCAAGCACATTGAGCCTGCCCCGGTGGGCCATACCCAAAATGATTTCCTTAAGACCCATTTGACCACCACGCTTGATGATCTGCTCAAGCGCCGGAATCATGGCCTCGCCACCATCCAGACCAAATCGTTTTGTGCCTTTATATTTGATGTCGATATATTGCTCGAAACCTTCTGCTTCCACCAATTTGCGCAAGATTGCCTTTTTACCTTCAACGGTAAAAGCGACACCTTTGTCAGG
>CAWUJF010000022.1:0-13830 GCA_963922405.1 uncultured Hyphomicrobiales bacterium
TCTGTTCTGATCCCTGGTTTACATCCTGGCGTTGAAGGAAGTAGGCCGAACCGCCAGTTCCCCTGAATTCATCACGTTGAGGTAGTGAACCAGGTTCGGCTGCAAAGACTTCTGCTTCAGCCACAGGTTCGCCATGGCTGGTCACATATGGTGAAACCAGTCTTGCATGTCCTCCATATAGACTGCGCTCAAAGCGAGTTAATTCGGTACCGTTGATGCTAGTTTTGAAGTTACCCCACAAGACATGGCTCTTGCCGCGCTCCAGGCGTAAATAGAATTTCCCCGAAGTCGGGGCATCATCAACCGTAGTGCTGTCATCTCCAAAGACCGGGTAAAACTCGTCCGGATCAAGGTTTCTTAACAATCGCCTCGGGTCTTTTCGATCTAGATTGTCAAAAAGATCATCCAGTTCCTGTTCTGTGGTATCAAAAGCTGCCGTCAATATGGTTTCGCCCTTGATCTTCCCCTTAACATAAAATGCCAAGCGACCGCGCTGGAAGGTTTCAGAGAATTCATCCGGATCAACCTGATTTAATATGCTTGCATCGGGACCGAGCCTCTTTCCAAGAGTAAGGTCAGCCAGACCCACATAGAACCATTCGCTATCGGGGATATTGATTTCCCGCTCGAAGTTCAGGCCGGAATCCTTAGTAATGCCTCCATTAACCGAAACATCAACGATATGTTCGCCAGGTGGAAGAATACGGCTTGTAACAAACTTCTGACCTTCATCGACCGGAATTTCCTCACCCAGGATAGTTACAGTATATCCTGGTGGAACATTACGACCGTGAACAGTGACAGAACCGCCATAAAGCGGAATGTTTGAAATTCCAGTTCGATCATCACCTTCACCTGGAGCTACCGCCTGTGTGCCAAGGCGCTCGTCCACCGTGATATCGTTTTCACTGATTTTCAAACGTATGGGCGTTGTCTCATCGAATCTGCCCAGGCTGTCATACACGCGAAGAACGTAGACAAAATCTCCGTCAATCGGACCAAATTGTTCAAGATCGTCGAAAGCTCTCCAAGTGACCTTGCCACCTTGCGAACCTTTGACTGGAACATCTATTGTCTCCACTGGATATGCCACAGCTTGGGTGGAAGGTTTGTCCACCTCCCGGAAAATTCTGATCTCCGCGCGATCAATCCAGTCCTGGTAGTTCCAGCTGCTAACAAAATCCACTTTCTCACCCGGACGGTAAGTTCTACGCAACTCTCGGGTTGCTATATTCAAGCGACGGGTCACATCCAGACCATCAAACTTGATCTGGATGTCGACATTCTCGAGTTGCTTGTCGATGTGGGAGATTTTTGCAGAATCAGTTGGATTGCCTACTACGGTTTCACCATCAACAGAGATTGATACACTGGATTTGTTTTTTGCTGCCTTTTTAGGATTTGTTGCGCCAAGTTCCTCTGCACGTAGTAGAATGTTCAAGTCATCTTCACAAATGCCAGTACCATCGCAGTTTGCCTGAGCATCGGTAATCACAAACGGCGAAGCAAGCACAGCAAAAGCCAATCCGCTGAGCGCTGAGATGCCTGTCTTCCTGAGACGGCGGCTTATGAACAATTCGTTACCAAACATGGTTAACAATCTATGTACGTTCAATGGTTACCGCGGGGTTAACCGACCAGTTAAAACTACTTGTAATCGTTGAGATTATTCTGGGTGCGACCCAGTACTGTTACTGTGTTTGGCGAACGCTCTTACTTTTGCGCCGAATGTCCGTTTCCACTTCAAGCGAGTAGTCGCGATCACGGGCTTTCCACGCTCTCTCAATGAGGCGCTTCACAGCCTTGATGCGGTTCTTTTGAAGTTTCGTCGGGGTACTTGAGACTTGATAAACAATTTTCAGGACTGACTTTTCTTCCGACAAAATTGGAAGGATCAGTGCGATATCCTGAAGTGCCGATCTCTTAAGCCCGGTTTGGCCAGGCTTGAATGAAAGATCGTTCAGATCCACGTTGACAACACGAAGGTTAGCAGCAGCGAAGTTAATCTTTGCCAGCTTGCCTTGCGTAACGCGTACAACTCGTGGGTTTTCACTTGTGACCCGATATCCTGTTGGAAGGGTTCTCTCATCCAGTTTCAGGATGTAGTTAGAACCAATTCTGTCAGCAGGGATTGCGTCACATGTAATATGGTAGCGGCCAAACTTGTCAGTGGTGATCAGAAGACCGTTTACAGAAACGACACGGACACCGCCTAGACCAGGCTCTCCCTGATCATGATATCCATCTTTGTCGAGGTCATCGAACACCCGACCAATGATATGGCTGCACTGGAATACAGATTCGATTTCCAGTTCAACGATCGCTTTGGCCTGATTTGAAATTCTCTGGTTTGTCAGTGGATCCACCAGGAATGTGGTGTTCACGAACTCACGTCCAGTAACGGCAGCACCAAGTCTGAGAGACAAGGTGAGTGTTGCCTCGGCGCCTGGAGCAATGTCCAGATTGCCAAATACAATGTTTCTTGGGTCTCTTTGTACCGGTTCGACCTGAACACCATTCAGAACTGCTGTTCCCTGTACGTAGCTGAAGCCAGGCGGCATGAAGTCTACAATATCGGCGTCCACAACCGGTATAGTGTTGTTGTTTGTGAATGTGATTGTGTATGGAACGATCCCGCCGATTGCGACCGAATTTGCCCGGGTTGTTTTTGTGGCAACAACTCCGGAAACTGCTCTGTTCGGCAAAATGACGATTGGCGCGTTGGCGGTTGCATCCGGGATAGGTAAGCCTGTGAGGGCATTGGTGGCGCCCGCAATACCGGTATTGGTAAAGCTAGCCGGGTTCACATCAACGTTCAACTCAACCAGTACCGAGACGCTCTCGCCAGCAAGGAGGTTACCACCTGGTGTCAAGAGTTCCAGGTCGGACACGCCGTTATAGGTAGGGTTGACGGTTGCTCCGAATGTGGCTGGGGCTGTTTCAATGCTGGTGCTTAGAACCTGGAAGTTACCAATGCCGAATACGCTGTTGAGGTCATCGGTTATGGTTACGTTTTCAATGCGCTCTGTGCCATCTGCTGTCGCTGTGAGGCGGAAGGTTACATTGTTTGTTTCGTCAGGCTGGATTGTTGGGCCAGCTGCAACAACTTTATCCAATGCAATTGATGGTGTGCCACAAAGCTCCAGTGGGATGTTGTTGTTGAAGACGATTGGGTCGCCAAATTCCACGGTGAATTCGGTAAAGAATGGATTCCCCGCTGCAGAGAAGTCATTCAGCAAACCGGTATTTCCGACCTGACCCGCGCCAAGAACGCCTGGGTTTGCCGGCAACAGAGAAGTCACATCCAAATTGCCGTTGCTAAGACGCGTGGTGCTTGCAATCCCGCCAGCTGGTAGGATTGGTGTCAGACGATAGGTGCCAGGTGCTGTGAAATAGAACTGGTATTGTCCGTCACTACCATCTCTCAGGATTGTAATGTTGTTGCTTGAACCCAGGCCGGTTTGTGTTCCGCCAGTTCCCAAATTCGTGACACTGATTGAGCCACCAGTAAGAATGCGGCCATCTGCTTCGCAGTAGAAATAACCGGTCGGATCGAAGTCCTGTTGATCAGGAACCCCATCTGTATCGCGATCCGCCAGCGGAGATTCATTGTCATCGGGTGCGCCGTCATTGTCATCATCCGGACGGTCAAACAGTGTCGGATTATCATCATCAGGAATACCCGGGGTTTCATTCGGATCATCAGACGGAACAGGTCCGGGCAGTTCGGTGGATGACAGGAATGCAGTATTGCTTGTATCGAGCGAGGTGGACCGGCGATCAACAACCAATGTCAGGCGAATTTCACCTGTTGCACCTGGTGCAACCTGCACGTCTCCAGTGAAGAACACGTTGTTTCCAATGCCATCATAGAATGGGTTGACCGCACCAGTGCCGCTAAATCCGCTTGTGCTGGTAATGGTTCCCTGACCCAGGATCTGGGCCGGAGCAGAAACTGAAGTTACAAGGTCGTCGTCAATATTGAGGTTAGTGATTGGCACATTGCCGTTGTTAATCACGCGAAGCGAATATTGAATTTCAACAATGTTCGGCAATATCTCAACCGCTGAAACGACGCTCTTTTCAAAGTCAACATCAACCACACTGTCTGCGGGTGTTGATGTGGAGTTGTCGTTTGCAGAATCATCTTCAATAACCGGCGTCGTGCCATCACTCTGCGTAGCGCTAGAGGTCGCTGTATTGTTTACAGCGCCGTTGACCACGTCTTGAGCAGTAACGGTGTAAGTTGCCGTACAATCCAGCGTTTGAGATGGATTTAGAGAGTCGATATCACCGTCATTGTCAATGTCGCCAGCACAGGAGATCGCAGACAGGCCTGGAAGCGGGTCTGTAACTCTGAGGTTTGTCAGTTGTGCAGTTCCGTTGTTTGTGAAGCGGAATGTATAATTGATGATCTCGCCAGCATCAGCCAGATTATCCCCGTCTCCGTCGACCAGATTGGCGATCTTGGTCATGGTGAAGTTGTTTGTGGGGCTCGGCAGATTTGTTACTGCAGTGTCAGAGTTTGGTCCGATCTGGTCGGTATTGACAGTAACCGTGTTCACCAAATCACCGACGGTATCCAGGTTTAACTGTGTCAGAGTGTAAGTGACCTGGTAGTTGAAGATTTCGCCAGGATTGATGCGGTTGTCATTATTGAGATCACCGCTAACAAGAACGGGATTTAGTGTGACGTTGGTGCCGGCTTGGCTCAAAATGTCCAGTAAAGTGACATTTGTTAGATCTGTAGCTCCGTCATTTTCAACAGTGATGGTGTAGTCAATCGTATCACCGGCGGATATGCCAGGTGTTCCGTCGTCGTCGTTAAGTTGAGCAACCTTGTTCACGTCAATCGATACACCGGTAACAATGCTGACTTCTTCTACAGCTGTTTCTGAAGAAGTTTCGTCCGCGTCGGCAGTTACGGTGTTGTCGATGTCTCCATCTCCACCACCGTTTGTATCGATGTCGTTCTGGAGCAGGGTGTAAGAACCCTCGTAACGCCAGATTTCAGTGGTATCCAATTGATTGTCGTTGTTCGTGTCGCCGGAAATAAAGGCCAGGCCAGGTATCAATGGATCATTGACAGTGATGTTTGTAAGCGGAACGGTTCCGGCGTTTGAAACCTCGATCACATAGTCGATAGTGTCTCCGGCTGAGACCCCCGGGGTTCCGTCATCATCATTCAGTGTACCGGTTTTGGTAACATCCAGATCAACCACACGATCCAGTGGTGTTGAAGTAGAGTTATCATTGGCCGTGTTGTCTTCTGGGACGTCTGTAACGCCATCTGCGCGAGTTGCGGTTGGCGTTGCGGTATTGTTTACAAATCCATTGCCGATGTCTGAGCTCTGAATCACTACGCTTGCTGTACAATCCAGCGAAGCACCAACGCCCAGAATGTCAATGTCACCATCATTGTCCAAGTCACTGGGGCAGGAAATGGCTGACAAACCAGGCAGTGGGTCGGTTACCGCAAGATTCGTGAGTGTGCGGTTGCCAGTATTGGTGAACCGGAAAGCGTAATTGATGGTTTCGCCAGCATCACCAAGATTATCTCCGTCGAGATCCGCCAGCGAAGCCAGTTTTGTCATTGTAAATGAGTGGATCGCAGCCGGAAGGGTTTGGGTATCACTGGCAGTACGCGGTCCAATTTCATCTGTTGTGACAGAAACCGTGTTTACAAGATCACCACCATCATCAAGATTTGGTTGTGTGATTACATATGAGAACTGGTAGGTGAATGTTTCACCAGCTTCGATAATGCCGTTATTGTTAGTATCACCACCGGTCAATACCGGGACGAGGTTCGTTTGTATCCCGCTTTGCTCGAGTGTGTCGACAAGTTGGATGTTGGTGAGGTCCGAAACACCATTATTCGTAACGTTGATGACATAGTCGATCTGATCACCAGCTGATATGCCGGGTGTACCATCGCTATCCACCAGTGTTCCTGATTTAGTCACCAGAATGGATACATTAGGATCAATCGGGACTTCTGCGCTGTCATTCGCTGGTGGCGTTTCGTTTGTTGTAACCTCAGCGGTATTGTCGATGTCACCATCGCCACCACCATTGGAAGCAAGATCAAAACTGGTAAGGGTGTACTGACCTTGATAAATCCATGTCTCTGTGGGGTCGAGGCGGAAATTGTTGTTTGTGTCGCCGTTCTGGAAGGTGAGCGCTACCAAGGGGTCAGTAACATTCACGCCGGTTAGGCTTATGTTTCCGGGGTTCGTAACTTCCACAGTGTAAGTGATGGTATCACCAACTGACAGGCCCGGTGTGCCGTCATCATCATTCAACACGCCGCTTTTTTGGATAGCCACCTGAGGATTTGGGGCAACAACAGGGATAGACTGGCTGCTGGTGTTCGAAACAACACCTGAACCATTGAATATCGATACCGCGCGCGCGGTGTTGTCAATCGCTCCATGGGCAAATTGCATCTGCGTCAACAAAAAGGCAGATGCAGTCAGCAAAGCGCAGGAAGACCGTAATCTTCCTGCGAGACGCCTCGTATGCCTTGCGTTGTGCTGCCGCAGTTTATTCATTCAGTTGCCTCAGAACACAGCAGTTAGCCGTTATCGACTTCCTGTTGTGTTACAGTCAGAGTGACAGTGAAGGTTGCTATCGCTCCAGCCTCAAACGTGGTGATCACACCGTCGTTGACCGTCCCAATATCCGATGGTTGAACAGGACCTTCTGTCGTGATTGTTTCGCCTCTTGGCAGGTCAGCACCGGTGAGGAGTGTTCCCTCGTGCGTATCCTGAATTGAAACATTGGTAAGAGGCACGTTGCCGTTGTTGGTAACCGTGTAGGTGTAGGTAATCGTGTCGCCTGCTTCGGCCAGACCATCACCGGTATTGCCAACCAGTTCATTCAGTACAGCAGCTTTCACGATGGCGAGCTGCGGCACGGCCGGAATACTAGCAAGTGCGGGTGGTGACGGCGGCGAATTTGGTATGTCGTCAGATGAAGCGGTTGCGATGTTGGATACACCATCGGTAACACCGGCGGCTCTCAGAATATCCAGATTTGCAAACTCGTACGTGGCGTCGAATACAACCACTTCCCCCGGTGCGAGTGCAGATGCGACTCCGGTGGTTGTACCACCCACGGTAACTTCTGTTGGACCAGATGTGAAGGTGCCAACTCCGGCAACCCCATCGAAGGTTGGGCCTACATCGCTGACTGTTACATTGTTCTCTGTGACCGACCCGTTGTTGGTAATCACATACCGGTAAACCACTGTATCTCCGGCGTCAGTATTGGTCGGATCAGAACCGAGATTGGTACTCGGTGCGGTTTGCACCGATTTCACAATGCTAAGGTTGCGATTGACTAAAACTGGAACAGATGCCGTATCCGGTGGTGAATCAACGGTGACAGGAGGATTAGTTCCGTCATCGTAAGTACCGGAGGCTATCGCCGAGTTATCGATTGCTGATGTGGCAGGTGTGACTGAAACACCTGCTATTATCAGGGCTATTGAGGAAGTGCCCAATAAACGGGTTGTAGACCGCTTTCCCCAAGTTTGGTTGGCTTTTTTCATTTTAGTTTGCCCCTTGTTCGCCCAGATTTGTCCGGGCATTCTGAAAAGTCTTCTGTTTTAAAAATTCAATATTCGTCATTGCAGTGTATCCACGTCGTTTTGTGTCACAGTGTATGTGGCGGTGAATCTGATGGTGTCGTTTGGCGCCAATCGCGACCAAACCGTGTTTGGATCGGCTGGATTAGCCGGCGGGTCGTCTGTTGAATCCAGTGTTGGAGCAACATCGTTCAGGACAATCGGGTTGTCAGGAATGACAGGACCGTTCGTTGCATTGGTGACGTCATTTACGCTGACGTTGGTAATTGTGACATTGCCATTATTTGTGATGTCGAACTGATAGGTGATGGTTTCGCCGGCTTCGGCGAAGTTATCGCTCGCAATTTCATCATTCAGGATAGCGGTCTTGACGATGGAGAGGTTTGGAATAGCATCCACCACATCCACAGACTCTGTATCCGTAGCAGTTACATTATTGGTTCCACCATTTGCAGAACCTGTCGCAGTCACGATATTTACGATTTGCGCATTGGTTGTATTTGCTGTGGCAAAAAATAGACAAAGAGAAACCCCCAGCATCGCATACATCGATCCCGGACGGTGTGATCCCCCTTGCCTATTCCTACAACAGCTCATAACAACTCCGTATGGTCTAGAATTGCTATGACTCGGGTTAACGCACGGTTAACCATAAATGCTGAAAGGCAAAAAAGTTCCCTAGAGTCAGTGTTTTGGCTGAATTAGTTGCATTTTTGGGTGTGCTCCAAATGAAAACTCCGGGTGAAACTTCACCCGGAGTTAAATTTTTGAGGGGTGAGCGAATCACCCTTTTTTGCAGCTTAAACCAGAGTTTACTGCAGATTATCGATGTCGCTCTGGGTCACCACATAAGTGCCCGTAAAGGTTGCAAAGTCACCTGGAGCCAGTACATCAACATCGTTGTCTGCGGAATCATCAGATGAGTTTCCAGATGTGTTTGTCAGGCTTTGTAGTGCCGGAACAGGATTACCGCCTGTACCTGCGGTCACGTTATCCGCTAGACTTACATCGGTGATCGGTACGTTACCATTGTTGGTCACCACATAGGTATAAGTGATTGTCTGACCAACGGTTACGTTGGTGTCATCATCTGCTAGCTTGGTGACTTGTAGTGAAGCATTTGCGTTTTCAAGATCAACTGCAGCGGAACTCTGGTTCGAGGTCACAGTTTGAGTTGTACCTGGAGGTCCTGCAGGGTCCGCAGCTGTGCCGGTTGCTTCGGCAGTGTTATCCAGAGAACCATCGCCGCCACCCTGTCCAGAGATATCAGCCGTCGTGATTGTGTAGGCGGCTGTAAACGTGATTGTATCGCCGGGAGCCAAAACATCGAAAATTCCATCGCCTGCAGTTGCATCTGATGAATCGTTTGTCGTTTCAGTGGTACGCGCTGGAGTGGATGTATCGATGAAGTCGTTAGTAACAGTTGCATCCGTAGGATCGATCGTTGTACCGCCGTCAAAAGCAACTTCAGTAATGTTCACTGCAGTGGCAGTTACGTTGCCAGTATTTTGTACAGCAAACTGGTATTGAATATTTGTTCCTGCCGGTGCATCCGGTGGGACTGGTGTAACACCGTCTGCAAGAGTAACCGTTTTGGTGAGGACCAGAACCGGTGCAGCATCTTCCACATCCACTGTTTCGTTTGCTATCGCTGTGATGTCATCCGCTGGGTCGCCGGTGTCACCGCCAGGTGCTTCACCGCGGGCAGTTACGGTGTTGTTAATGGTAGCGTTTGCAGGAACTACAGCTGCAAGCGCTGTCATAAGAGCCACAGTGGATACAGTTGCTTTTTTTGAAACCAATCGGGTGAGTGTTACACCACCAATTTTGGTTTGTTCCGTCTGATCTGATTTCATGTAGTTTCCCCGTTGCCAAAATTCGTGTGGCGCACGATCTCGCGGAACCCGCATCTTGTTCCGAAAAATCGCAAACTTACGCCGCTTAAATCGCACAATGTTCGACTACAGATTACCCCCATCATGCCCAGGCCAATAAACGTCTCCGCATCCAACGTTTTCTTGTGAGTAGCCACTTTTAATGGCGTATTCAGCTTGAAAAATTGACCTTCCTGCCAGATTCGTAACTGATTCGGATTCTCGTTGTCATTAATTAAATGGCTGTAAACCCGTAAAATATCATCTATTTTTTGGTCAGAAGTTAACGGAAAATTAACGATCGGCGCCCTGTCAATTTCGTTATCAAGGAGATTAGATTCGCATATCGGGGGACAAATTTAACAGGATTTGATAGACAGCAAGTTGGAACAGATGAGGAAATAATGTCCGGGTCACAAAATATCGCACCAGATTTAGCCGCTGACTACGTAATCATTGGATCAGGGTCAGCCGGTTCTGTCATGGCTGATCGGCTGTCTGAAGACGGCAAAAATTCTGTAATCATAATAGAATATGGCGGTAGCGATGTGGGGCCTCTTGTACAGATGCCGGCTGCGTTGTCCTATCCCATGAATATGTCCATGTATGATTGGGGATATAAAACTGAGCCTGAACCATATCTTGATAACAGAAAGCTTGCAGCACCCCGTGGTAAAGTGATGGGTGGGTCCTCCTCTATCAACGGCATGGTCTATGTGCGTGGGCATGCGGGTGATTTCGATCATTGGGCCGAGTCCGGTGCCAAAGGTTGGTCGTATGCAGACGTTGCTCCTTATTTCAAGAGAATGGAAAGTGCGTCCACCAACGAAGATGGCTCACGTGGAACTGATGGCCCACTGCATGTGAAGAAAGGCGATACGCCAAACCCGCTTTTTGATGCATTTATAGAAGCGGGAAGGCAGGCAGGATTTGGGGTGACGCCTGATTACAATGGCCTGAAGCAAGAAGGGTTTTCTCGGTTTCAGCACACCATTCATAATGGCAGGCGATGGTCCACCTCCAACGCCTATTTGAAGCCAGCGTTAAAAAGGCAGAATCTAACACTGGTCCGCGGTCTCGCGGAAAAAATCAGGATTGAAAACAAGGTGGCGACCGGAGTGGAAATCAGTCGCGGTGGTTCCACACAATTCATTCAGGCAAACAAGGAAGTTGTTCTTGCGGCGTCTGCCTTTAATTCACCCAAGCTTTTGATGTTGTCAGGGATAGGGCCTGCAGCACATTTAAAGGAATTCAATATTCCTGTTGTAGCTGATCGGCCGGGCGTGGGCTCGAATTTGCAGGATCATCTGGAACTTTACATCCAGCAGGAGTGCATCCAGCCCATATCGCTTTATTCCAAGCTGGGTTTGTTTTCCAAAGCCAAAATCGGCCTTGAATGGCTGCTCTATAAAACCGGTGACGGTGCTACTAACCATTTTGAAGCTTGTGCCTTTGTACGATCAAGTGCGGGTGTTCGGTATCCTGATATCCAGTTTCATTTTTTACCGGTTGCAATCCGATATGACGGCAAAGCTGCTGCTCCCACTCACGGTTTTCAGGCACATGTGGGCCCGATGCGTTCCAAGGCGAGGGGAAGCGTCAGGTTATCCTCGAGCGATCCGAAAGCCAGCCCGTCCATATTGTTCAATTACATGTCTCACGAAGATGATTTTCCGGAATTTAGACATTGTATCCGCTTAACCAGGGAAATTTTCGGTCAGAGTGCGTTTGATGAGTTCCGCGGACGTGAAATCGCCCCAGGATCGCATGTGCAAAGCGATGATGAACTGGATGCTTATATTCGCGAACATGCGGAAAGTGCTTATCATCCATGTGGGACTTGTAAAATGGGTGATGAGAATGACCCGAACTCAGTGGTCGACAGCGATTGCAGAGTTATAGGTGTAGATGGGCTGAGATTGGCAGATTCATCAATATTCCCTCGCATTCCAAATGGAAATCTAAACGCCCCGTCCATTATGGTTGGCGAGAAGGCATCAGATCTGATTCTAGGCAAGACTCCGCTGCCGCGCTCAAACCAGGAACCCTGGTTCAACCCGGACTGGGAGACCAGTGATCGATTGGTTTCTTGAGTTTATAAACTGCTGTTCATCCAGGTTTTTAAAGCTTCACCGATTTCATCGGGACTGTCTTCCTGTATGAAGTGGCTACCTTTAACAGTCACTTCAGAGAGCTGTTGCCAGGTACGGATGAATTCTCGTGCCGGGTCTAGGATGATCGCACCCGGATCTGCGTTTACAAACAGTTTGGGGAATTGAGTAACCGGTAACCATTCAGCATATGCGGCCACTATCTCATGCACATCAGCAGGTTCTCCTTCGATCGGGATCTGACGTGGCCAGGTGAGGGTGGGCCGCCTGTCTTCACCCGCTTTGATAAAGGGACGTCGATATACATTCATTTCCTCATGCGACATTTTCCGGAGGATAGAGCCTGGTAATACGGCTTCGATAAATAGATTTTTGTTGAGGATCATATCCTCACCGGCTGGGGATCTGAATGCCTGAAAAATTTCTCTGGCAGCGTCGGGCCAATGATCCCAGCTTTTGACCGGACCCACGATTCCTTCCATGAAGCAGATGCCTTTGACCCTATCCGGGTTGCGGAATGCCCAGTCAAAGCCCAGGGCTGAACCCCAGTCATGGATAACCAGTGTGACTTTTCCATCAGGGATCAATGCATCTATGAAACCGTTCAGATACTCACGATGTTCGACGAAACGATAGCTCTCTTCGTTTGGGCTATCGAGCTTTTCGGAGTCCCCCATGCCGATCAAATCCGGTGCGATAGCACGGTTCGTGTCGCTCACATGAGGCATGATGTTGCGCCACAGATAAGATGAAGTGGGGTTACCGTGTAGAAACAAAACAGGTTCGCCTTCACCAAGTTCCACAAAGGACATCTGCTTGCCAAGGACCTCGATTTTTTTCTTCGGATGCTCTTTTGCTGAAAACTCACCCATTGGTTTGCTCCTTTGCTGCGAAGGTGTCTAGTTTCGGTTGTACAAGTGCCAGGCCTATGATGACCAGTACGAGGGCGCTCCAGATCCAGGATGAGTAACCCTCTCCCAAAAACAAAATACTCAAGAATACGCCGGATATTGTGACAGGATAAGCCACCTGAACGCTGAATACAGGACCTCCATACCCCACAAGCCAGATATAACCCACATATGTAACTGCATGGATGATAGAACTGGCGAAAAGAGCATATTCGGGATTGCCCCAGGGCTGGGTGATGTCCATCCATTGTCCGGAAAACCATGCAGCGGGGACAACTATCAAGAATCCTGCGCTGGAGGCCATGAACAAGGTGGACACAGGATCAGTGCCGCTGGGTGTTTTTGCTGCAATGTAATTGGATTCAACGCCATAGAAGAACGGAGCTATCAAGGCTACCACGACGAATATTGCTTTGGCAGGGTCCGGTAAGCTGGTTTGAGGCGCAGCTATCATCACCATTGCTGCAAATCCGATTAAAACACCGAGTATTCTGCCCAGTGCGAGGGTCTCCAGCCTGAGGCCCAATGCGATCACCAGAGTGAACATGGGTACCGTCGCTATGGTGATAGCCATAACTCCTGCGGGAAGTTCTGCGGCGGCCCAATAGGAAAAACCATTTGGAAAAATGGTGCCAAGAAAAGCAATGACCGTATAGTAGATTATGTATTGTCGCTGAAGGTTTGGCCGCCATCCCCTAAACAGGAGATAAGAACCAAGGATGATCACAGCGAACAGTAGTTGCCAGACGATCAGACCTAGAGGCTCATGTCCCGTGGAAACGGCAATCTTGGTCAACGGGATCGTTCCACCCCAAAGGATCCCGATTATAAGCATGGAAGACCATGCAATCAGCGAACGGTTTTCAGACATGGTTTGGAATTCCGTTGAATCAGAAAAATGCCTGAATGCCCGTTTGAGCGCGTCCCAGAATTAGTGCATGGACATCATGCGTGCCTTCATAGGTGTTTACCGTCTCAAGATTGGCGGCATGGCGGATCACATGATATTCAGCTTGAATACCGTTTCCTCCATGCATGTCGCGTGCCTGGCGGGCAATGTCCAGAGCCTTGCCGCAGTTGTTCCGTTTTACGATCGAGATCATTTCCGGTGCGGCGCGGCCTTCATCCATCAAACGTCCGACCCGCAAGCTGGCCTGAAGTCCAAGTGCAATTTCCGTTTGCATGTCTGCCAGTTTTTTCTGGAACAGCTGTGTACCAGCCAGTGGTTTATCAAACTGTTTCCGATCCAGACCGTATTGACGGGCTCTAAACCAGCAGTCTTCTGCTGCTCCCATTGTGCCCCATGAAATACCGTAACGCGCACGATTCAAGCATCCAAAGGG
>CAWUJF010000023.1:0-13803 GCA_963922405.1 uncultured Hyphomicrobiales bacterium
CAAAATTCCTTCACCGCGGACACCCTTACCGGTAATTACCAAGACGGTTCGCTTGCCTGAAAACCTGGCTGTTTCCAGAAATGAATATAACTTTGAATAGGCTTCATTTTGGGTCAGACCATGGAGATCAAGCCTGCCTTCAATTGAGGTTCTTCCCTTGGCGATTTTCCTGGTGGTACTTTCATCCAATACCGCAGGTTTTGAAATCAGCGAAACTCTCGCAGCCTGTTCAGGACGATATGGCCGCACTATTCGCGTTGGGGATTTGATCTGGCGACCGGCCGTGTTCTCCATTTTCTCCATCTCTGTCACGAAATCCTGTCCAGCCCGATTGCTCTGCAATGGCTTGATGGTCTTTTTCACCTTTTCCCAGAGTTCCTGATCTTTGATGCGCTTTGCGGCCATGGATCATTCACCCGATGGTTGAAGCACGAAAAAATCTGCCGAATGTCTCACACTGCCCGCCAGAATGCCAGCCTCCTTGCCGGAACCCAGAAACAAATCACCGCGAACAGGACCAACAATGGCAGATCCAGTATCCTGCGCGATCATCAATCTGCGAAAAGCATTCGTTTGATCTGGTAATGGCTCATCGGTCGCAACCCATACAGGTGTGCCGTAAGGATGGATCGTTCTGTCTACTGCGAGACTGCGTCCAGGTGTCAGCTGAACGCCTGCGGCTGCTATCGGACCAAAGTCCGGATCATGGCCTTCCAGTTCACTGAAGAAAATGAAAGACCGGTTTTCATGCAGCAGGTCGATCCCGCGCTGTTCGTCTGCTTCCAACCAGGCTCGGATGTTCACCATGTTGGCCTTTTCCAGAGGCATGATGCCCCGCTTTACCAGGAGTTTGCCAATGGAGGTGTAGGGATGCCCGGTCTTTCCAGCATAGGAGACCCTTGCTGAAGAGCCATCATCAAACAACAGACGAGCTGAACCCTGCACATGGATATAAAATCCTTCAACCGCTGATTTGAGCCAGAAAAGTTCGAGCCCCTGGTTTTTCAGCGCACCTTCGTCAATCTGACCCCGATCGAAATATTCGACCAGGCCTTCATCAGTTTCGCGTGCATATTCAAGCTCGGCAGGAAATCCAGAAGGACGGTTTTCCTCATTCAGTTTCACCAAATCAACCGGTCTTTTGTATAACGGATATGAAAATTCTTCTGTTTTCGTCCGGGATGCGGGCACTTCCGGCTCGAAATAAGCGGTTACAAAGCCCTCATCCTGTTGTTTGTATGAATATGCCTGAAAGTTCTCTTCAAAAAACTTGCGCGCGCCCACTTTCCCGATTGCTGCTGGGTCGAGACTCATCGCTTTTCTGGCGATTTCAATCAGTTTTTCTGATGGTACTACCGCTACACGACTGGCTGTCACAGCTTCTACGAGCGCTCTGGCAGACATGCGAAAGCAACTCAAAGCGGCCTCGTGGTCATCTTCATACCATCCGGGAATGGTATCAAAACTAAGCTTGGACCAATCTTTCAAAAAATCAGCCTTCTGCTTCGGTAGCTACCAATTTCCAGTTGGGATCACGGGCACGAGTGTCTCGGGCGAAGGTCCAGATATCGGTTACACGAACCACATCAGTCTCGTCGCCTTCAATTACCTTACCGTCCTTATCAAGAGTGGCCGATACAATTTCAGACACAAAACGGATGGTGACGTGAGCTTCGCTGTCTTTCATGTCAGCGTCAGTAATTTCTGATGTGTCGATGCCAACAAATGAAGATTTTACGGTTTCACCACGTTTGGAGCGGTCATCGATTACAGACTTAAAACCTTCAAACACTTCTTTCGACAAAAGGTTTTTGAGTGTTTGCTTATCACCGTCAGCGAAAGCGTTGACGATCATTTCATACGCCATATCCGCTCCGCCAAGAAACTCTTTCGGGCTGAAGCTCTGATCTGCAGCAAGGATTGCCCGCAGATTTTTATTCAACCCGGTCCCGGCTTTTGCGATTTTGTCGATTTCATCTATCCGCGGATTACGCTCCTGAACATCAACGCCGCCACGATTTGGCAGTTTCACCACATTGTCGGACACAGGTTCACCTTGCCTGTGATTCTGCTCGTTCTGGCGTTTGGATATGTCCTTCAGGAAATCAGGTGGCTCCTGATGGCCTGTTCTCTGGCCAAGAATAGAACGCAACTTGAGCAGTACGACCACTGCTACTACGAGGATGATTATGGTACCGGAATCTAGAGATTGCATGAGACTCGCCAAATTAGATATTTTAAACAGATATAGGTTTTACACCAGAACTTGCCAACCCAACCATTCACATTCTGTTTTACAATACCTACATATTGGTAAATCATCAACGCAAACCAAAGATATTAGATAACACCATGCCATTCGGTCTGATCCCATTTTTACTATTATTCATCCCAATTCTGGAAATTGGGGTGTTTATTGTGGTTGGTGGGGAAATCGGCGTTGCCGCCACATTGGGCATGATACTTCTGACGGCTATCATTGGATCGATTCTGCTGAGGGTCCAGGGATTTGCCACGCTTAAAAGCATTCAGGAAAAGTCAGAACGTGGCGAAATTCCAGGACGGGAACTGGTTTCAGGCGTTATGATTATGATCGCAGGTGTTTTGTTACTCACTCCTGGTTTTGTGACTGATGCACTCGGATTTCTGCTGTTCTTCCCGCCTTTCAGACATTTAATCTGGCAATCAATCGCTTCAAAAGTTGTTGTTCAAACAAATTCAGCTTTTTCGGGAACCACCGGATTTGGCCAACAGCATGAATATCCCCATCGACAAGAAGGTGAGGATATTGTGGATCTTGATCCATCGGAATTTTCCGAAAAACCTAACCCAGAGAGCCCTTGGAACAAATTAAAGGGAGAATAGCCTTACTGTTCAGCCGTTTAAGAAATTCCTTACTTGTTTAGATGCTGGGGACATGTTAGCCAGCATGGAATTCACTCTTAAACCGGAATTAGTTATGGCAAAAGACACCACTGAAACAGAAAAACCGGCTGCAGCTTCAGGCAATGAAGAGCAGGCAGCGCCAGGCATGAATGTGCTGGCTCAGTATGTAAAAGACTTTTCATTTGAAAATCCAAAAGCTCCCGCTTCTCTCAGACCACGAGACAAAGCTCCGGACATCAGCATCAACATCAACGTGAATCCTATTCCGCTTTCTGAAACAGATTTTGAAGTTGAGCTGAAACTAGACGCAGCCGCGAAAGACGGTGATGAGGTATTATTCAACGTGGAATTGGTTTACGCTGGCGTTTTCCGGGTTCAGAACATACCGCAGGAAATGCTTCAGCCAACCATATTGATTGAATGCCCTCGCCTGCTGTTCCCATTTGCGCGCCAGATTATGGCAGATGCAACACGTAATGGTAGCTTCCCGCCGCTGATGATCGATCCGGTTGATTTCACTCAGTTGTATCAACAGCGCATGGCTGAATTTGCTTCGCAACAAGCTGATGGTAGCGCTTAACAGTAATTTTGGATCTGGGCTCTAAAGTCCAACCTGTTTCCAGATTGCTTTTTCACCAAGCGTTTCAATGAATTCGCGATGCCGCTCAATATCTTCTTCTGTAAGGCGGGATTTGAGCGGTGTTGGTCTTTGCCGGGCACCGTTTGAGCCTTCGTTTTGATCCACTGATCCGGCTGTTTCACTTACCGAAACATTTTGCTCAAGAACGAGCGTTGCCTGACGGCCTCCCAACAACTCAATGTAGACTTCGGCCAGGATTTCAGAATCCAGAAGCGCTCCATGCTTTTCACGGTGAGAGTTGTCGACCCCAAATCTTGAACAAAGCGCGTCCAGAGAATTCTTCTGACCCGGAAATTTTTGGCGAGCGATGGCCAGCGTATCCACGACTCGGGTCGGGTCCAGCGGATTTTTCTTCAAACGTGCAAGTTCAGCGTTGAGAAATCCCATATCGAAATTGGCGTTGTGAGCAACCAGATTTCCTTCGCCAAAAAACTCCAGAAATTCTTCCACTATGTGCTGAAATGTGGGTTTGTCACTCAGAAAGTCGTTGCTTATTCCATGGACTGCCAGAGCATCCGGGTGAACCTCTTTTCCTTCCGGATTAACAAAGACGTGGTAGGTTTTGCCAGTGGGAAAACGGTTGATTAATTCAACCGCACCAATTTCGATTACGCGATCACCGTCATTTGCCTTCAGGCCGGTGGTTTCCGTATCAAATATGATTTCTCTCAATGTGCCACTCATGAGCAAACACTAATGGCAATTTTAGACTGTGTCTTGGGGATTTAGCTTGAGACCACAGGAAAAACGTCAGCTCTTTTTAAGACTTGCTAGAATTTCCCGAATCTGTTCCCGCGCTGAATCAACACCATGATTGGTGTCGATGATAAAGTCAGCTCTTTTTCTTTTGTCCTCATCAGGAATTTGCTTTCCGAGGATGGCTTCGAACTTTTCTACTGTCATTCCCGGTCTCGCCAATACACGACGACGCTGCTCTTCTGCAGAAGCTGAAACAACGATTATTTTATCGACACGGTCGAACCCGCCAACTTCAAAAAGCAAAGGAATATCCAGCAATACAACAGGAGTACCTAGTTTTCTGTGTTCCTCGATAAATGCGCGCTCTTTGGCATGAACCAAAGGGTGCACAATTTGCTCCAGTTTTTTCATCTGCTTGGGCTTACCAACCACATATTGGCTTAGTTTCTCCCGATCCACTTCGCCGTTTAAGGTGGTTCCGGGAAAGGCTTCTTCAATCAGTGTTACAGCCTCGCCCCTATAAAGTTCATGAACTGTGGCGTCCGCGTCATAGACCGGAACACCTTCATCTCTGAACAAGTTTGCAGTGGTGGACTTTCCCATTCCTATCGATCCGGTGAGACCCAGCTTCAACATGTCAGTCCTCCAACACAAAGTTGCGTAGATCGTCTGTCACCTCTGGACGCAAACCAAACCATCGTTCAAATCCGGGAACTGCCTGATGCAAAAGCATGCCAAGACCATCTACCGTCTTGAGTTGCCTGTCATCTGCAGCTTTAAGGAACGGTGTTTGAAGAGGTGTGTATACAATGTCAGTTACAATAGCCTGCTCTTTTACCTTATTGAGCGCAGGCAACGGGGTCTCATTCCCACCGTCCATGCCGATAGAGGTGGTGTTAACAATGAAATCTGCCGTTGGTAACAGGTCTTCCAGTTCAGACCACTCACTGGCCTTGCATTTGGAACCAAACATATTCACCAGTGCAGAAGCTCTGGAATACGTTCGGTTGACTATATGAACTGTTGAGTAGCCCGATTTGAGAATTTCAAAAACGATGGCACGCGCTGCGCCCCCCGCTCCTATCACGAGTGCTACGTCACCGTTTCTCCAGTCTGGCGCATAGGCGTCCAGATTAGCCCCGAAACCATAGGCATCAGTGTTGCCGCCACAAAGTTTGCTTCCTTCGAACCAAAGTGTGTTAACTGCGCCGATTGCCGTCGCCGCCTCATCCAGTTGATCTACAATTTCATAAACCCGTTCCTTGTGGGGGATGGTCACATTACCACCTGAAAAACCATCAGACTTTATGTTCTCAATGAATCCGATTAGATGGTCTGGCTCGACCTCAACCGCTTTGTAGCTTCCATCAATTCCATAGTGATCAAGCCAGAAGCCATGCAGCTTGGGAGATTTGGAATGATGAATGGGAAAACCGATTACAAAGGCTTGTTTCATTATTGATCCACCAGCTTCAGCTTTCTCATTTCGGCGAGAAGTGCCAGGAGCGGAAGGCCCATGATCGAGAAATAGTCACCTTCAATTTTTTCAAACAACTGCACTCCCGGCCCCTCTATCTGATAGGCACCCACACTCTGGAGCAAAATCTCACCAACTTCTGAGGTGTGGCGACCCACAAATCCAGGATCGAGATCGCGAAATGTAATGCGGCAAACTTCCACGTGGCTCCAAAGGACTTCTCCATTACGAACAATGGCGACAGAGGAGTTGAGTTCATGCGTTTTGCCGGAAAGCTGTAGCAGGCGACGACGCGCAGCTTCCATATCCTCTGGCTTATGAAGAAGCTCGCCTTCAAGTGAAAGGGTCTGGTCGCATCCAATCACATAGGCATCCACATTTCTGGAGGAGACATCGGTAGCCTTTGCGATACCCAGGACTTCTGCCACATCTGCTCCACCGAGCTCGGCCTCAAGCAAAGGTGCTTCCACTTCCCGTTCATCGATATTTGCGGAATCGGTTGTAAATTTTACACCGGCGTTTTCAAGGAGGCTTGCTCTAAACTGGCTTTTTGATGCCAGAATTATCTGATTCATTGGGGCTGATCTTCCTGCGGTGGTTTTTCTTCTTTAAGTCGGGCCAGGTGTTTATCGTGCAGCGAAAGGATACCTGCGGCCGTTTCCTCGATTGATTTCCTGGAAACATCCAGCATGGGCCAACCATATCTGCTACTTAATTTTCTTGCGTTGGACAATTCTTCCGCAATTGATGCCCGGTCCGCGTAAGAATCGCTATATCCGCCGGCATTGAGTTCTAACAATCGGTTCTGACGGACCTGCTGAATCCGATCCACAGAGGCCACTAGCGTCACTATGAGTGGCGTCTTCGCCTCAATAACAGTGCTTGGCAACTCCACATTTGGAACCAAAGGGATATTTGCTGTCTTTACACCACGATTGGCCAGATAAATGCTGGTGGGTGTTTTCGAAGTTCTGCTGATACCAAGTAAAATGATGTCTGCTTCTTCAACGTCCTCTGGAATGACACCATCATCATGGAGCATGGTGAAATTCAGGGCATCGATTCTATTGAAGTAATCGTTGTTCAGTGCGTGTTGAGCACCCACTACCCGTTGGGTCGGACTTCCGAGAAAGGACTGATAAGCCTGGAAAATGGGTTCCAGCACTGAAACGCAGGGAACGCCCAGTTTTTGGCAATGAGCTTCAAGTTTAGCATTCAGATTAGTGTTTACGACCGTATAGAGGACAATGCCGGGATTGGCTTCTACAGTATCCATTACCTGTTGCAACTGCCGCTCATTCCTAACCAATGGGTGTACGTGTTCTACAGCCTCACTGTCCAGATATTGAGCAGTTACAGCTCTGGCACAGGCAATAATGGTCTCACCCGTAGAGTCAGAAATCATATGGACGTGGAAAACCGACGGTGGTTTTTTCATAGGCTGATCCGATAATATGTGAATTGCTGTGGATAAAATTACGTAGAGTCAGTTATCTAATATTACTTTCCCTGTTTTTCATTTTTCATTTAACAAATTTGCACATGTATAGGAATTTTTCCACAAACTGTGAATAGTGGGGTTAATGGTTTTTATCCAATTTTTTCCAGTGTTTTTCCTTCTGCTATTCACAAATGATTATTCTTAAATTATTGAGAAAGACATGATTTTTGGGTTTTCCCCGTTATTCAGAATAATTCAATTTTATTGGATTTCTGTTTTTAAAATCAGTGCAGTTTGGTTTTGTTTCTGGAAAAAATTTAAATCCCGCTATTCACAGACTCAAATCAAAAACAAACACCTACGGTGTAGATTCATTTAATAAGAGTTCTGTGGAGTAAGGATATTGAAAAAAGTCTTGAACGTTCTGAACGGGAATGTGGAGGAGATACCTCCAATCTGGCTGATGAGACAAGCTGGTCGATATTTGCCAGAATACCGGGAGACAAGAAAACAGGCAGGAAGCTTTCTTGATCTTTGTTATAATCCCGAACTTGCGATCGAAGTAACCTTGCAGCCCATAAGGCGGTTTGGTTTTGATGCTTCGATATTATTCTCAGATATTCTTGTGATTCCCGATGCTCTGGGGCGGAAAGTGCAATTCCTTGAAGGTGAAGGACCAGTTCTTGATCCGATTGAAAAGTCTGACATCTCAAAACTTGAAACAGGAAATGTACTTGAACACCTCAAGCCTGTTTTGGAAACTGTAAGTGGATTGCGTCGTGAACTACCGACTGAAACGACACTGATTGGTTTTTGTGGTGCGCCATGGACTGTGGCGACCTACATGATTGCCGGTAGGGGGACGCCTGATCAGGGTCCTGCCCGTTTATTTGCGCTTGAAGACCCTGATAGCTTTCAGGAGATTATAGATGTGCTGGTGGATGCTTCTGCAGAATATTTAATTGCGCAATTGAGGCACGGTGCAGACATTGTTCAGATATTTGATAGCTGGGCCGGTATTCTTGGTGGAGACCAGTTCGAAAGATGGTGTGTGAAACCGGTGGCCCGAATAGTAGAAAAGGTCAGATCTGCGATCCCTGATGCCAGAATCATAGGATTTCCTAAAGGTGCAGGTACGCGTTTTAACACTTATCGCCAGAAAACCGGTGTGGATGCGATAAGTCTTGACTGGTCTGTACCGGTAGACCAGGCGGTTGATTTACAAAAGCAGGGACCGGTGCAGGGTTTACTTGATCCTTTGAGGTTGATAGCAGGTGGCGCCGCACTTGATGATGGAATAGATGAGATTATAGATAATTTGGGAAGTGGTCCGTTAATTTTCAATTTGGGTCATGGGATTACACCTCAAACACCGATTGCCCATGTGGAACAACTGGTAAGCAGGATTAGAAAGTCATAATTCATGTATGAGTGGGTGAAAGTACTTCATATTATTTCTTTGATCAGCTGGATGGCCGCTCTGCTCTATCTACCAAGATTGTTGATCTATCACTGCGACGCTGAAATTGGTTCTGTACAGTCTGAGACATTCAAGGTGATGGAACGCAGACTTTTAAAGGCGATTGCTACACCTGCAATGCTTGCTACCTGGGTATTTGGTTTGTGGCTGGTTGTTATCATTGATGCACATAAGGAAGGTTGGTTTGTCACCAAATTCTTTTTGGTTATTCTCTTAAGTGCTTTTCATATGGTTTTAGCAAAGTGGGTAAGGGAATTCGCCGGTGACGAACGAAAACGCCAAGCAAAGTTTTATCGAATTGCCAACGAAATACCCACTGTAATAATGATTCTGGTGGTAATTCTGGTCATTGTTAAGCCATTTTAATCCATTATGAACCGTTGAAACTGATTTTTCTTGTTAGTTTCCACCAATTGCGGTATGGGTTTTGCAACGCTTATCCTTTTACGGGCAGTGGATGCGTATCCTGGCCGTGATCTCATAGTAAAATTACAGAAAGATTGTCTTCATGGAACAGATGAAGCTCCAAGATCTTAATTCGAAGAGTCCTACCGACCTCGTGACATTTGCTGAAGGTCTGGAAGTTGAAAATGCAAGCACCATGCGCAAACAGGAATTGATGTTTGCGATATTGAAAAGTCTTGCTGAGCAAGATGTGGAAATTATCGGTGAAGGTGTTGTGGAAATCCTGCAAGACGGTTTCGGTTTTCTTCGTTCAGCCACCGCGAATTATCTTCCTGGTCCTGATGATATTTATATTTCACCCTCTCAGATCAGAAGGTTTTCGCTAAAAACCGGAGACACCGTTCAGGGTCCTATCCGCAGTCCTAAGGATGGCGAGCGATACTTTGCACTTCTTAAGGTTGATACCGTCAATTTTGAAGACCCTGACAAGATTCGTCATAAAATACATTTTGATAACCTTACACCGCTCTATCCCGACTCGCGGTTCCTGATGGAAGTGGATGATCCCACGAGCAAGGATTTATCTGGCAGAGTGATTGATCTGGTTGCTCCGCTAGGAAAAGGGCAACGTGGTTTGATTGTGGCGCCGCCGCGTACTGGTAAGACCGTACTGCTGCAGAATATTGCGCATTCAATTACAGCTAACCACCCGGAAAGCTATCTGATCGTTCTGTTGATTGATGAACGGCCGGAAGAAGTGACCGATATGCAACGTTCAGTAAAAGGTGAAGTGGTATCTTCCACCTTTGACGAACCGGCTGCCCGTCACGTCCAGGTAGCCGAGATGGTGATTGAGAAGGCGAAGCGCCTTGTAGAGCATGGTAGAGATGTGGTGATCCTTCTTGATTCTATCACGAGACTTGGTCGGGCTTACAACACGGTAGTGCCATCTTCTGGTAAAGTTTTGACCGGTGGTGTGGATGCTAATGCGCTACAACGTCCTAAACGCTTCTTTGGTGCTGCTCGAAATATCGAAGAAGGCGGGTCACTGACGATCATTGCCACCGCTCTTATTGATACGGGAAGCCGTATGGATGAAGTTATCTTCGAAGAGTTTAAAGGTACAGGTAACTCTGAGATTGTTCTGGATCGCAAAGTGGCTGACAAGCGTGTTTATCCATCTATGGATATTCTCAAGTCAGGAACTCGTAAGGAAGATCTGCTGGTTCCGAAAGAAGATCTGCAGAAAGTTTATGTGTTGCGCAGAATTCTATCTTCGATGGGAACAACAGATTCGATTGAATTCCTCATCGATAAGCTTAAACAGACAAAGACAAACGGTGAATTTTTCGATACCATGAACACCTAAAATTAAGTGTTCTGCTATAGGTCGATTCGGAAACGTTTTGGTATAGTGGTTTTGCTGGAGCTTATTGAAGGTACTATTTGATTCGGACTCGAAACTTTTTTCGTTTTATGGTTAACAAATAGTTAATTCAAATGGTCTACGCCATGATTGATTTTTTCAGCGAAAATACTCGAATAACTCCATGAGTGAGAGCCATACCATAGTTGCACTTTCAAGTGGTGCGGTTCCAAGTGGAATTGCTGTGATCCGGATTTCAGGTGTTCAGGCAAAAATTGCGCTGAAGAGCCTGATCGGAGAATTACCCGAACCAAGAGTTGCTAAACTGAGCGATCTTAGAGGTCGTGATGGACAGGTTCTCGACCGCGGAATTATCCTTTGGTTTCCCTCTCCTAATAGTTTTACCGGTGAAGATTGTGCAGAATTGCATATTCATGGCGGCGCTGCGGTGGTTCAGGCTATTCTTAATGAGCTTACGAGTTTCGATACTATTCGATTAGCAGAGCCAGGAGAATTTTCTCGCCGAGCTTTTGAGAATGGAAAACTTGATCTCACAGAGATTGAAGGTATCGCTGATCTCATCGCCAGCGAAACCGAGGAGCAGCGTAAACAAGCCCTTGCTCAAAGCATAGGTAGCCTCAGAGATCTATATGAGGATTGGCGTAGGAGAATTATCCATGCCCGAGCTTTGATTGAAGCCGAACTTGATTTTTCGGAAGAAGAAGATGTGCCGGAAGAGATATCTCAGCAGGGTTTTGTTGAGATTGAAAAACTGAAGTCCGAGATTGAAAACCATTTGAATGATAATCGGGCTGGTGAGATTATACGCGATGGTTTTCGTGTAGCGATTATGGGGAAACCGAATGCTGGGAAATCCAGCTTGTTGAACTGTTTGGCTAATCGGGATGTGGCTATTGTGACAGAGCAGGCGGGTACGACAAGAGATGTTATCGATGTATATCTAGATCTGGATGGTTTTGCAGTGATCGTTTCTGACACTGCCGGTATCAGGGATTCTTCCGATATAGTGGAGCAAGAAGGCATCAGGAGAGCAGAGGAACGTGGAAAGCAGGCAGATCTTGTCATCTGGTTGCAGGAAATATCCGATTGTTCAGAACAACAGGGTCCTGATATAGACGGTGTTCCAGTTTTGCATATCATTTCGAAGGATGATGGACGCGCGCTTGGGACGGGGAAATCGATATCAACGGAGACTTTATATGGGATAGATTTGCTCATAAGTCAGGTTAGTGAAAGAATCCGGGAGACCACCAAAGGTTCGAATAATTCGCTTATCTCCAGGGTAAGGTATCGAAACGCACTAGAGGAAACCATGGGGTTGCTAAAAGCGTCTGCGGATACCGGTTTAGTCGATCTCGATTTGAGAGCTGATATGCTTAGGTCTGCGGGGGATTGCATAGGCAGGATTACAGGCCGTATAGATGTTGAAGATCTTTTAGATGTTATATTCTCGGAGTTTTGTGTCGGTAAGTGATTCACGTGAAACATTTCACCACCCTACCCTGTTTCACGTGAAACAAATTTCCAAATGAGCGCTATTTACTTTGACCTTATCGCGAAGAATCGCTAAGGAAGCGCGCATGACAGATGAACTGAAATTTGATGTGATAGTTGTCGGTGGTGGACACGCTGGTACAGAGGCTGCCTCAGCCTCTGCGCGTTCCGGTGCCAATACTGCTTTGGTTACTCATAAACGGGATACCATAGGCGTAATGTCCTGCAACCCAGCTATTGGTGGTCTGGGAAAGGGTCATCTTGTGCGTGAGATAGATGCGCTTGACGGTCTTATGGGCCGGGTTGCGGATAAGGGCGGTATTCAGTTTCGACTTTTGAACCGGAAAAAAGGCCCAGCTGTTCGCGGACCGAGAACTCAGGCTGACAGGAAGCTCTATCGCGAGGCAATGCAGGTTGAAGTTCAGAACATCCCGAATCTGACAATAATCGAAGCTTCGGTAGAAGATATACAGATTGATGGTTCAGATAGGGTCTCAGGCGTAATTCTGGGAAATGGTGATATTCTCTCCTGTGGTGCTGTGGTGTTGACTACGGGTACGTTCCTGCGTGGATTAATCCATATCGGGGAAAAAATTATCCCTGCCGGGCGCATGGGAGAGGATCCTAGCACTGGCTTGTCTGGAACCCTAGAGCGTTTCGGTTTTTCTCTGGCTCGATTGAAAACTGGAACACCGCCCAGGCTTGATACCCGTACAATAGACTGGGATGGGATGGATAAGCAGGCAGCTGATGATGTGCCTGTTCCATTCTCAAGCCTTACCAAAGAGATTATCAACCCACAAATTGAGTGCGGCATAACCCGTACAAACTCTGCTACCCATAAGATTATCCGGGACAATGTGGAAAAATCAGCCATGTATTCCGGTCAGATTGATGGAGTAGGGCCTAGATACTGTCCTTCAATAGAGGACAAGATCGTGAAGTTTGGTGAGCGTGATGGTCATCAGGTATTCATAGAGCCCGAAGGGTTGGATGATATCAATGTATATCCAAACGGTATCTCCACTTCATTGCCGGAAAGCGTTCAACACGCCTATGTGGCGACTATTCCTGGTCTTGAGAATGCAAAGATATTGCAGCCAGGATACGCGATCGAATATGATCATGTGGATCCTCGAGAACTGTTGCCTTCACTAGAAACTCGCAAAATCGGTGGGTTCTTCCTGGCCGGCCAGATCAATGGAACTACTGGTTATGAAGAGGCGGGCGCACAAGGATTGGTCGCTGGTTTGAATGCCGCCCGATTGGTGGGAGGCAAGGAGCCCGTATTCTTTAGCCGAACAAATTCCTACATTGGCGTGATGATCGATGATCTGGTTACAAGAGGTGTGAGTGAACCTTATCGTATGTTCACGTCACGGGCTGAATACAGGCTTTCTTTGCGCGCAGATAATGCTGACGAGCGTCTAACTCCGATGGGGTTAGATCTTGGTATTATATCGAGGGACCGGGAAACCTGGTTCCGTAATAGGCAGGAGGCGCATGACAGAGGCCGATCTTTGTTGAAGTCTCTTTCCATGACACCTAACGAAGCATCCAAGGCAGGCCTTAAGGTCAATGAGGATGGCATTAGACGGTCAGCCTATGATCTGCTTTCCTATAACGATATCGATTTACAGCGATTGTCTGATATTTGGCCGGAGCTTGCAGATATAGACCCGCAGGCCAGGGAGTTTCTGGAAATTGAAGCAGGATACGCGGTTTATCTCGCGAGACAGCAAGCGGATGCTGAATTGGTACGAAAAGACGAGAATCGTCAGATTCCACCGGAATTCAGTTTTGAGGACCTCCCAGGATTGTCTAAGGAGCTTCAACAAAAGCTGATCAAAGTGAAGCCGACCAACCTTGGGCAAGCATCTCGGATTGACGGCAT
>CAWUJF010000024.1:0-13787 GCA_963922405.1 uncultured Hyphomicrobiales bacterium
TTGGAAGAAGTTTGACCGCTCGATCGAGATTGGCTATCGGCATACAATGGAAATGCTTGAGCAAAACGAGGCGCTTGCCTCGTTAAAATCAGAGTTTGCTTAGGATCACTTCTCTGAGTTTCTGCGTTCCAGGTGAATGTAACCGACGTAGGTTTACTTGATGATTGTGTCCCGCATGATGGTCAAGCGGTGCTGAAATTTGTAGGCAAATTTGCCGGTGATCCAGTGTCTCAAGACTTACATTTAAAAGAGAAAACTTTGCGCCCGTTGCCGAATTATTTTCAATTGCAGCGTCGTCCGTACAGCTTGCGTTCGAGGGTATTAGATCAAGGTAACTCATTTGAACGCTCGTTTTGAGCCCGTTTCTACGGATGCTGTAGATCGGGCGAATGTCTCATGCCGCAATGAGGGCATGCACTGAGCCTATTGACAGCGGTGAATTTCAGCGCAATCAAGTCTTATGCTTTCACTCCAACAAAAATTCTGGAACGGCTATGCACGGTTTGTCCAAAAACCGGTGCTCGCCTTCATTGCGCATCAGCCAACGGTTCGCCATATTGCAGATTTGAGCGCCGCGATCACCTTGAAGACGCCCGGCGATTTAAGGCTGACAGAGAATTCGTTGGGCCCTGTTGCTGACTCGGTTCGAACGACAGTATGTCAGGTGGGCCCGACGCCGACTGGCGGTAGTATGCTCTATCTACATGGCGGTGCCTTTATGATCGGCAACTTGCGAGGTTATCGTCATCTGGTTTCCCGGCTAGGCAACGCAGCAAACCAAAGAGCGCATTTTCTTCACTATGGTCTCGCCCCGGAACATCATTTTCCAACGGCCCTAGACCAAGCCACGGTCGCGTATGAAGCGCTGTGCGCTGCTCCTGATACAGGCCCAATCAGTCTGGTCGGTGACAGCGCGGGTGGCAACCTAGTGTTTGCCTTGTTGCATCGCATCTGTTGCCGTGGATTACAGCAACCCGCTGCTGTTGCCGCAATTGCACCAATTTCTGACCTGCGGCTGACCAATGGATCGCTGAAGACGAATGTGAAATCTGACCATTTGGTTCCGATGCGCTGGGTCATTCGGGGCAAAGATGCCTATCTTGCCGGACACGACCCGAGCGATCCCGAGGTTTCGCCTGTGCTTGGCACCTTCGTCGGTGCGCCACCCTGCCTGATCCACGTGGACGAAGACGAGGTGCTGTTTGACGATTCAAAAGCCCTTGCAGCCAGTCTTCGTGATCAGGGCGTCACAACCGAGCTGGTGACGTCCAGAGGGCGGTCTCACGTTTGGCACCTGAACGTCGGACGATGCCCCGAAGCAGACAGCTCTGTAGAAGAAATCGGCGCGTTTGTTAAGAAGCAGGTGGTCAGCCACAGGGTGTAGTGCGTTGTGTCCGCTTTGCTGCCATTCTGTGTCCTAATTCTACGAACCCCGTTCTTTCGCTTTGAAAATTTAAAATGACAACCCTTCAACATCGCGAAGATATGATTCAAAAAAATCACTAAATGTGGCAACCAATGGCGGGAGTTGCTCGTAAGGCGGATAGTATAAAGTCAGCCACAAAGGCTCGGGCTTCCAATCGTCTAACAGATGAATGACTTTCTTATTTTGCATCCCTTCATTGACAATAAAGTCCGGCAAGAGTGCTATGCCACTTCCTGCCTCCACTAGAGAATATAGAAAATCACCATTGTTAGAAATTATATCTGTGCCAGCTCGGAAAGGTCGTTTAACAGCACCCTTTTGAAACTCCCAGATTTCAGGCCCGTCCTTGGAATTGTAAGAGAAACAAAATTTTGAATCCAGGTCATCAGGTTCCTTTGGTAATTTGGTTCTGTTAAATAGACTTGGTGCAGCGACTGGGTGGCGGGGCACTTCACATATTTTTCGCCAAATAGTTGATTTGTCTTGTGGTGGACGGCTAATTCGAATTGCGAGATCACATGCGTCCTCAATGATGTCTACTAGAGTGTCCGTCAACTTCACATCCAAGGAAACGTTCGGATATACCAATTTGAAACTATCGATTAGTTGAGGCATTAGTCGCAGACCCATCGACATGGGTGCGTTGATGCGTAACCGCCCGCGATCTGGCAGGCTTATTTGGAGAACTTCACTAGTAGCCCTATCGAGTTCATCGATAATTGGCTGATAGCGCGCCGCTACCAACGCTCCTGCACTCGTCAATGACACTTGTCTTGTAGTGCGTAGCAGCAACTGTTGTCCCAAGTCATCTTCAAGCTTTGCAACCAAACGTGTGGCGGATGCGGGCGTAATGCCCAATGTCAATGCAGCTTGAGAAAAGCTGCGGGCATTTGCAACTGCTAAGAAGACGCGGATCGATTTGATGTCCTGCATATTCAATTATTATCATTTTTGTAATTATAAATGCAAATTTATTTCTATTTATTTTATCAATAAGCTTACCTAAATTCTGCTTCATACAATTCTCGTTAATAAGGAAAATTGATATGATTAAAGACATCAAAGGTTTGCATCACGTCACTTCCATGGCGTCTAACGCCCAACAAAACAATGCTTTTTTTACCAAGGTATTGGGCCTGAGACGGGTAAAGAAGACTGTGAATTTCGATAACCCGGAAGTCTATCACCTATATTATGGCGATGAGAAAGGTTCGCCGGGTAGTGTGATGACATATTTCCCGTTTGACTCAATGCCATCAGGTAAAAGAGGAGTGGGTGAAGTGGGCATAACTGAATTCGCTGTTCCTAACGGCGCCCTCGAATTTTGGAAAACACGGCTCGACCAAAAGAATGTTGATGGTCTTGAGGAAACAGTGTTGTTCGGTGAAAAGCGTTTGAATTTCCTTGGTCCGGATGGCGATGGTTTCACGCTTGTGGAAAGCGAAGAGCGTGGTCGTACCCCATGGACAGGTGTGGATGTACCGCAGGATGCAGGAATACTAGGTTTCCACGGTGCTCGCTTTTCATTAAGTGATGTGGCCGGAACGGAAGAATTGCTATCCTTCATGGGCTATCAGAAAGCTGACACTTCTGATGGCGTGACCCGTTTTCTAATCGAAGGTGGCAATGCCGCAGATACGATCGACCTAGAGGAAAGCCCAACAGCGAATGTTTCTATGCAAGGGTCTGGGTCCGTTCATCACATCGCATTTGCAGTCGAAAATCGTGAGAAGCAGCTCGAGGTTCGCAAAGCCCTCCTCGATACTGGTTATCAGGTTACACCCGTAATAGACCGGAACTATTTTTGGGCGATTTACTTCAGAACCCCCGGTGGGATCTTGTTTGAAATCGCAACAAATGAACCCGGTTTTGATCACGATGAAGACACAGCCTATCTGGGTAAAGCCTTGAAACTGCCAAACCAATACGAACCGTTTCGTAAGCAGATTGAAGACATTCTGCCACCCATTGCTGCTTAGTCGGAGTGAAGCCATGTCCATGAAGAATTATGTGGCATTGTTTAAGGAACCACAGGGAGAAGCACCGATGATCTTTGCCTTCCATGGTACTGGAGGTGATGAACATCAGTTCTTTTCGATAGCGCAACAACTTGTTCCAAGCGCGGGCGTTGTCGCCCCGCGCGGGGACGTTAATGAAATGGGTGCTGCACGCTTTTTTCGCCGAACCGGTGAGGGTGTCTATGATATGGATGACCTTGCTGTCAGGACCCAAAAAATGGCCGATTTTATTAGCTCTTTCAAAGAAGAATATCCTGATCGAAAGTTCTTTGGCTTCGGCTATTCAAACGGTGCAAATATGTTGGCATCAGTTGCTCTGAAACACCCACACTTGTTCGATAGTTTTGGTCTGTTGCATCCCCTAATTCCTTGGGATCCTGAGCCCGTGGAACATCTAAGTGGAAAATCAGTGCTTATTACCGCAGGCAAGCGGGATCCAATTTGTCCCTGGCCACTCAGTGAGAAATTAATCGGTTGGTTTACAGATCAAGGTGCCGATGTTGTAACTGACATCCATAGTGGAGGTCATGAATTGCGGCAGTCTGAAATAAGTGAGCTAGGTCGTTTGTTTAATGAACAAGCTTAAACGAGCTCGTTCTTAAGCGCTGATTAGCCGTTACAATGGACGAGGGACTGGAGTGTTCATGCAATTGCTTCTTCTTCTACAGCCCAGCTCATAAAGTCACTTATATGCTTTTCCTCTTGGCGACCACGACGACAAGCAACATAGTATGAAAGTCCAGAAGAAAGAACTGGACCGAAAGGACAAACCAATCGTCCTTCAGTTAAGGGGCCACGAGCGTACCTATCTTTTCAATGATTAGAAACTTGAGTTACAACAAGAGTGGGCCCAAAGAAACAAAATAGCCGCGTAATATTTGCATTTGGCCTATACAGACTACTTTTCCCATGGTGGTACGTTTGCGAATTTGAGTACCAAATGATCAATTAGCGCTCGAACTTTGGCAGAAAGATTACGCTTCTCAGAGTAGATAGCCACAATTTCTGACCCGGCATCGACGTAGTCGGGGAACAACTGAACTAATCTGCCGGTCCTTAAATCCTCGCTTATCAAATAGGTAGATAAGCGCGCAATTCCGATGCCGGCGAGGGCTGCGTGGTAAATTCCGTCCGCGCTATTAGCTCGAAAATTTCCGGAAAGACTAAGAGGGCTTGTATTATGAGTATTTCCAGAACCCCAATCATTCCATTCCGGTACTGTCGTAACCTGTAAACAATTATGCTTCTCTAGTTCGGATAGGCTCTCAGGGGCTCCATATTTTTCAAGATAAACAGGGGAAGCACAGATCAGCCTATTATTTGCCGCCAGCTTACGACGTATCACATCCTGATTTTCGAGTTGCTCTGTAAACCGGATTGCCAGATCCAGGTTCTCTTCGGCAATATCCAATCTTCTGTCCGTTAGCTCAACTGACAGCTCAATATCTGGGTATTGGGCAATAAATTCTGGAAGTATCGGCAACAATTGGGCTTTCCCGAAAGCCACTGTTGACGCTATCTTCAGCAACCCTTTTGGATGATCATCAAGTGTTGCAGCAAAAGTTTCAGCTTCATCAAGAATTTTCGAGACGTCGGAACACTTTTCGTAAAATTTTTGACCGGCTTCGGTTACAGATAGCCCATGTTTTGTCCGATTGAGCAGTCTTACACCAACCCTGTCTTCAAGGTGTCCGATTTGACGGCTAACCGCGGACGGCGACTGCCCAAGATGTCTTGCAGTTGATGAGAAGCTACCGGCCTGAACGACTTGTGCGAAGAGTACCATTTGGCTAGGTAATTCCATTCCTGGGTCCTTTGTTTTGCAAAATATGCACAGCCCCTTTGCTAAAGATGTGTCTTCCGATCCTCCAAATTACGCGTGATTGTTGCACTGCACCATAGATGATTCTCGGTGTCAATTGCGAACTTGGAGGATGACGAAACCTAACCGGAGTAAATACATGTACAGTGCATCTACATTTATCCGTGACCGCTTCCAAGACAATTGGATCGGGATCAAAAACGGGATTGCATACCAACACCAAAAGTTAAGAACAGCAGCCCGTTATTGGCAAGAATACAAGCGAACATTCAGTGAGCTTTCAGCTTGCTCTTACGAGACCCTTAATGACCTTGGAATACGCCGGAGTGAGATCATTCGGTATGCGACCGAGGCTGCAGCATCTAGGGTCATGAAGGAGCAAACAAAATGATCGCGATCGTAAAACCAAATACCACCAAGAAGTTTCAATCGACTGCCACTTACAGCAGTCCGAAGTTGATAAAATCTCTGCGAAAATTTGTTCTAGCAATTCAGTTTGCGAGGATGACTAGCGCTCTCAACAGCATGCCAGAATGGGTTCTTGACGAAATTGGAATCACACGGGCTGAGATTCGGGACTATGCCAGAAAGCTGATCTACGAAACCTGATCATTGGAGAACACTGAACAGCAATATCTCATGTAATCGTTTCATGTCGGAGCACTGAATATGAGTAAGAAGGTATTTAAACTGGATGGTTCTTCATTGGTGGAAATAAGAAGGCTTTGGTCAATTGATCAATATGTAGTCTCGGAACACTTCATGCGTCTTGATACATCAACACTCAATATGAGATTTGGTGGCGGTGTGAGTAAGCAATTCACAAAACGATATGCGGACCGTGTACTTGAACTAGATACCGTGGTCTACGGAGCTTTCGTGGATGGGGAACTACGTGGATTAGGCGAAATTCGAAGTCTACCAGACGCGAAACAATTATCTGCAGAAGCCGCGTTTACTATTGAGGCTCCATTTCAAAATAAGGGTATTGGTACTGCATTGCTTGAACAGCTTGTGATTGCCGCACAAATAAGGCGGGTGAAGTTACTCTATATGGTCTGGCTACCAAACAATGAGAAAATGCAGCACATTGCATTGAAGCACAGTGCAAAGCTGCGCTTCCAGCCGCTGCAAACCGAGGCTACGATCTATCCTAGATGGCCGAAATGTTCCACCATCATCAAGGAGCTATTCGATGAAGCAATAGGGTATGTGAACTATTCACGTCACTGGTAAGCAGTCAAATGCTCAAAGTACTCCGAATTTCACACAACAGCTTTGTCCACACATCTGCCGTACAATGAGCAAAACAGTAGAAGTTTAGTCAAATGATAGCTCCGAGCCTAAACGGGACTTTCATTGGATTAAATCACTTGCTGTTTGCTCATATGATGGATGCCCTCCCTCATTTCTGCTATCACACAAATTAAAGAGGCCTGCCAATTAATCTACCGTCGCAGGTGTTGATGAAGAGAATTCGGGCCTACGCACAAGAATATCAGGAGAAAATCAATGGGAGCACTAACAGGACGCACAATGTTTATCTCTGGTGGAAGCCGGGGCATTGGTGAAGCGATAGCGGTGGCGGCTGCCAAGGAAGGTGCCAATGTTGCCATAGCCGCGAAAACAGCGGAACCGCATCCAAAGTTGCCGGGCACGATCCACACTGCCGTCAAAGCTGTAGAAGCGGCAGGAGGCAATGGCCTGCCTATACTCTGCGATATTAGGGACGAATACGCTGTCTTCGAGGCAGTAGAAAAAGCAGCAAATCAATTCGGTGGCATCGATTTGGTTGTGAACAATGCTTCTGCAATTCAGTTGACACCGACGATGGCGACTGATGTTAAGCGCTATGACCTGATGACCGGAATTAACAGCCGGGGGACATTCGTTGTTACAAAGGCATGCTTGCCGTATCTGCTGAAGTCTGATCATGCGCATATATTGACACTGTCACCACCGCTGGATTTGAATCCTAACTGGTTCCGTAACCATACGGCCTATTCACTAGCAAAATACGGCATGAGTCTTTTGACCATGGGCTGGGCGGCCGAGTTCGAAGGGAAGATATCCGCCAATTGCCTCTGGCCCCGAACGGCTGTGGATACGGCCGCTGTACGAAACCTTCTCGGTGGCGACGCAATGGCATCCAAATCGCGCACACCAGCTATCATGGGTGACGCAGCGGTGGCTATACTTAAGAAGGGAGTTGATTTTTCTGGCTGGTGCTGCATGGACGATCTGGTCTTGGCCGCAGAGGGTGAGACTGATTTCGATCAATACGCAGTAACGCCAGGCGCTGAGTTACAGCTCGATTTCTTCTTCCCACATGATACTCCAGCTCCCAACGAAGCTGGCGGACGCGTTGGTTGGCGGGTGCCGCAACTTACTGGATTGGGGTGAAAACCTTGATAATTTGACATAACATCTACCGTTCGCAGAGCGAAATCGTAGAAATCTAGCTGAATGAAGGCTCAGAGCCCAACCTGGATATTGCAAATATATGTAGCAATCACATTTGGAACTGGGATTTAGAACACATAACTATCTGCTTGCGCCATCACCTGAAACTCGAGTGTTCTGGTTTAAGAAACACGATATTGGAGCGCTAAAGGAGAACTTCACTGAAGCCATAGACGATTCCAATTGCACCGATCACAAAGCCCGCGGGTAAACTGTATAAAAGGAGGATTGGTTTGAGCTTCTGCGCATCTCTGCGGCGCGGCGACTCGGCATCATCCGATAAAGAGGGTGCTGACATATCTGATAAAAAGAAGACAAAGATATTCATGAATCCAATCGGAATAAACCAGTAAATAACACTCAGCCAGAACGCGGGCTCCTCCGATCCGACCCAAACAACAACAGCTAGACCTAGCAACGCACCAACGACAAAAAGAACAACTGATATCGCCCAGTCACTCATCCTCATTCTACGACGGTCGCTCATGTCTATATCCCCAAAGATCGGCCTGTCAGAACATGTAACATCCCGATTTCAGATTTAGTAGGTCATTCTACTGGTTACAACAAAACGACTTGAAACTGAGCAAGCACGAATGCTTGCTGCACATATTGCGCCAATTTTTGCGTGGCCGGAACTCAATGGTAAAATGATACGAAAGTGAACGGCAGCTTCGTCCGCACACCTGCCGTTCGACTTTTATTTCGGTCGAATTTTGATATAGCTCGGCTTCGAGCTCGAAGCGGACATTAATCCTTAAAAGCCAATCGATTTACGTATCACACAATATCTCTGAGGAACGCATCAAGCTGCGAATACCATCGATGTATCCCTGGGTTCTGAATGTCTGAAGGCAAGCCGCTTGATATTTATTACCTGATCGACTGTTACATTATCGGTTGTTGCATTATTACCCCAAGATCCACAGCCCATAGTTGTTGTTGGAACTAGTCCGTTTTCTCTGCTCCCACCTGCATTTGTAGCGGTAGACTGATTTACGATTACTCGGCTAGCTGGCATTCGGATTGCGAACTCTGTCGCGATGCTTTTGTCTTCACAATGGATGCCTACCGTATGGCCAATCCCGCCATTTTTGAGGATCGAAATTGAACCCTCTATAGCTTCTTCAAAGTCATCGTACTCATAAAGTGCAAGAACCGGACTTAACTTTTCACGCGAAAAAACATGATCATCAGCTATTCTATTTGTCCGAGCCAGAAGTACCTTAACATCGTTTGCGACATGAAAGCCGGCCATCTGAGCTAATTCGTTTGCAGCCTTGCCGACTACATCCGGGTTCAAGTGATTGCCGAGCCACATCAACGCTTCAAGCTTACTACTCTCTTGGTCTGTTAGAATATGCGCCCCATGCTTCGAAAAACTTTCCAACACTTCGGTCAATTTGGTCCGGGGTACAAAAGCTGCTTGTTCACTGGCGCAAATAAGGCCGTTATCGTATGCCCTACCTGTAACAATTCTCGCAATTGCGGCATCCGTATCTGCGCTTTCGTGAATAACCACTGGAACATTTCCGGGGCCAACTCCAAATGATGGTGTTCCACTTTCATAAGATGCTTTTACCATCGCCTGGCCTCCAGTCGCCAAGACCACATCTGCTGAACCCATCAGCATCCGAGTGCCCTCTCGTGATGGGGTTTTTACAAGTTGTATAGCATCTTCAGGCAATCCAGCTTCTTTAGCAGCCTGTCTCATCAACTCAACTGTTTTTTCTATTGTTTTAAATGCTCGTTTGTGAGGTGATAGGATAATAGAGTTGCGGCCTTTCAAGGCAAACATTGCGTTGGACATAGCCGTGACTGCTGGGTTTGTGGTCGGTATTAGAGCTGCAACGACACCCACCGGTTCGGCAATCTCAACAATACCTGATCGCTCGAATTGGTTAATCACACCGACGGTTTTTCGATCTCTAAGATCATGGTAGATCAGTTCTGATTTCATGCGACATTTTATGATTTTATCGGGCACATTGCCCATCTTGGTTTCTGAGACTGCAAGTTCAGAAAGTAGTACGGCGTTATCATGTACTGCTTTCGCAAGGCATTTGATAATTTCATCCACCTCGCTCTGTGTCTTGGAGTACAGTTTTGGTAGCACAGCTCTTGAGCGTTGGACCATCGATTCTACTATTGCCTGATCTGGTGTTGTAAGCATATTGATAACCTCTCTGCATCTGTAGTCTATTTGACTCTCCTACCTTTGAAGGGACCAAGCTGGTTTCTCCGTAATACGAGAATGTGTTCATCAGAAATTATTGCGCTTCACTGACCCGTCGAAAATCATACGGCCACATGAAGGTTACTTAGTCTGACTAATCATATGGTGCGGTAGGATGTTGCTGTCTATTGCTATAAATTTGATAATGTGATGCATATTTTGCAACATCTATTGATACAGCCGATTTTCAAAATTAGACATCAAATTCCTGCAACGGCTGCCTGAATCAACGTCTCATTATTCGAAAAATGCCCAAATCTGATTAGAACCTGTACAGAAATTGAGATAGTACCGCGCGAATGCAGATTGAAATTCGGTTCCACGTCCGCCTGTGACCTCAAGCGAAAAGGCTTTCAATTAGGATCTGCCAAAAATTGGCTACCTATTTGAGGTAAACCAAATATTTGCTCGCTCTTTTGCATTCCCTTCTGAGCCTGTGATCCCGGCGTCTCAACATCACACCCAAGCAACGTGAATGGATTTATGATTGTTCTGTTTTGGAGATCAGTTTCCCGCAATCAGGACAAACTTTTGTTGCAGAGTTTGCTTCAGCATGAACTAGCTCACGAATGTGAGAAGCCGTACTGACCGAAATACCAAGTTCTTTACGCAAAGCGTCAATTTCATCTTCCTCAGCATCACATATAGCACCATCTTCAAGTGCTTTGCGGAATCTGCGTTCTAAACTTGCACGTCTACGGTGCAACTGTTCATTGAGCCCAGTTGCAATTATACCCGCTGGAAGGGCAGCCATACCTATACCCAATATCGTGATTATCGCGCCAAAAATCTTCCCCGCAACAGTAATGGGTGTGACATCACCATATCCAACGGTAGTCAGAGTTGCTACGGCCCACCACATGGCGTGTGGAATTGATCCGAAGGCCTCCGGTTGGGCTTTGTGTTCGGCAAGCCAGGCGCCACTTGCTGCAAAAATCAACATCAGCATGAGTATGAAAAACCCAGCAAAGAAAGCACCAGCTTCTTCTTCGAATACCGCAAGTAGCATCTTCAGCGCCGGAGAATATCGGGTCAGTTTGAGGAGGCGGAGCATTCTGAACGTACGGAGAATGCGTAGATCAATAGGCACAAACAGGTAAAGAATTGCCGGTAGAATTGCCAGAAGATCAATTATTGCCAGGGGAGAGATAACCCAAGACAATCGGGAGCGATACTCCGGGCTTTCTGGTGCAACCCAAAATCGCATCACATATTCAATTACAAAAACGATTAGCGAAACAGCTTCGAATACATCAAACCATAGTTGCCAGGGCAAGTATATGGAATCCACGGTTTCCAGAATTACAGCCGATACGTTTAACGTGATTAAGACAATCAACGCGATTTCTATAACCTTAGGCCCGATCGCTTCACGATCAGGCCGCTCAAGCCACCAGTAAATCTGTGACCGCAAACTCTTATTTGTGGGGCTTGCATCAGTCATTTCGCAATGTCACCCAAGCTCGTGTAAGTGGTAAAGCTATCTGCGAAAACAGAGCGGTTGCCCATAAGAGGTTACCGACAATTGACGGAACGTTGGGGACTATAAAAAAGGTCGCCACGGCTAAAACTATTCCGAACAATCGCACGTCCCAACGGCCGAAATCTGATGCCACGCGGTGCTCTATGACACGACTCAATACCCATAGCATCGCTATATAACCGGCAAGACCAAAGCAACCGATCGCCGCATACTTAGTGGGATAAGGTTCCCAAAAGCCCACTTTCACTTCAGCAGCTAACGCAACACCCACCATGACCCCACAAATCATCAGCACAAGATGAGCAAGCCACCATGTAATCAGTGTGGATGATTTTTCATCTTTGGGTTTTCCATTGCCAACGAAGTCAAAATAAATCCAGCACATTACGAACATGGAGATCCCGCCAAGAATGAAGTTGACCAATACATCAGGTGTGACTTTATAGATCCCTTTTTCGGAGAGGGTTACAACCAGCTTGAAAAACCCTTCACCCAAAACGATCAAAGTCAGCAAAGCAAAGCGTTCTGCCATATGTCCCAAACGCGGGACAAAACGCTCAAACCTCAAGACCGACAGTTTGGGAATCATATACATTACCTGGGTGGCAACCAAAGCCGCTGCGAATATCCAATAGGCGTAGGGTTTTGGAGCAAATGCCGAAATAGCAAAGATGATTGAGAAAACGATATAGTTTCGTATTTGCTCAGAACTCATTGAGTGAGTAGATGAATTGGATCGTCTTGCTCTAAAATAAAGTGCGGCCAGCATGGCCCGATTTGCTGCAAAGCCCAAGGCAAAGAACATCCAGCCTTTTCCATCAATAGCTGGTATAGCCGCAGCCATGAACATCAAAGTACATATCATCACCGACATGATTACCCGATGCCAAACATCCGTACTCAGATAGATAGAGTTGAAAAGACTGAGTTCACCCCAAGCGTACCAAAGCGCTATAAATACACCTGCGAAAACCAGAAAACCTGGAACATCGAGGTGGTGTGAAAGATAATTTCCAAGAAGAAAAATTGTTACCACATGTATGAGGTCGTAAAACAATTCCGTCCAGTGGACGTGGTCATGTGTATGATCAAGATCATGATGATGTTGAGGCTTTCGCCACATTGGATGGTCATGCAACGCCATGCTGTTGTTCTCTGATTGTGTTGTTTGACACTTTGTTGGCAGGACACTGATAGTAACCCGCCAAATCTTTCAGACCTTATTCTTAACCCTTGTCATTTTGGTCTGCAAACCGTGCAGCATTGGCCTTAGCAGCTGCCTCAATATCACCCTTACCAAAAGCGGATGGACGTGGTTCTGGCAGCTCTAGAGCAGCTTGCGTCTTGGGCCTATCATCCAGCCGATCGAACCAGGCCTGCAAATGGTCAAGCCCATCAACATCTACAGTTGCCCAGAAATAGCTTCTTGCCCAAGGATATGTAGCCATATCAGCAATGGATATAGCATTGCCCACGAGCCATTCGCGACCTTCAAGACGGGTGTTCAGTACTTCAAGCAGTCTTCGGCTTTCGTCCACATACCTTTTTATCGCATAGGGCACATCATCGCCATTAGGCTTGGCAATGCGCTGGAAGAACATGGCCTGACCCATCATTGGTCCTATCCCGCCCATCTGAAACATCAACCATTGTAGGGTTTCACTTCGTTCCTTCGGATCATGACTGAGGAACAAGTCATATTTTTCTGCCAGGTACCAAAGAATGGCACCAGATTCGAATACTGCGAAATCATCATTCCCACGATCCACAATCGTTGGGATGCGGCCATTGGGATTAAGCGCCAAATATTCCGGAGTCTTTTGTTCTTTCTTTGAAAAGCTGATTGGCACCAATTCGTAATCAATTTCACCTTCATGCAGAAAGATTAGTGGCTTCCATCCGTTCATGGTGTTTGCAGTATAAAGTAGTATATCGGGTTTTGACATTTCCAGCTCCTGTCTGCGGTTGAATGCTTGACTTGCAACAATGTAGTTGCGAACTTGGCAACACAAATTACAAATTGCAACTAGTATACTTTTTGTAACCTACTAGCTTCTGGAGATTTTGATGCGTGCGCGAATCGAGAACGGAGAAAATGGAAGGCGGATGGTGGCCGAAGCCTGCGAAGTACCATGTCCAATAGAAAGGGGAATGCGAATTATTGGGGGTAAATGGACGGGTTCAATCCTTTGGCATCTCAAAGATGAACCGGTTCGCTTCAATGATCTGTCCCGCATGATCGGTGGCGCGAGCAAAAAAATGATTGCAGAACGTCTGCGTCAACTGGAAAGTCAGGGTTTGGTAAAGCGTCAAGTGATCGATACATCTCCAGTATCTGC
>CAWUJF010000025.1:0-13731 GCA_963922405.1 uncultured Hyphomicrobiales bacterium
CACCTCGGAGGTCGAGCACGTCATCGCGACGCAGACGCTCATTCAGAAAAAAGCCAAGAACATGTTGGTTCAGGTAAATGGCAGCCTTCCTGACGGTGTTACAGCGAAAGACATCATTCTGGCAATCATCGGAGAAATCGGCACAGCCGGCGGCACCGGGCATGTGATTGAATATGCCGGTGAAGCAATCCGTTCCCTGTCTATGGAAGGACGAATGACTGTCTGTAACATGTCAATCGAGGGTGGTGCCCGCGCTGGCTTGATTGCTCCTGATGAAAAAACCTTTGAATATATCAAAGGTAAACCAAAAGCCCCAACAGGTGCAGCTTTTGATATGGCAGTGGAATACTGGAAAACCCTTCATACGGATGAAGGCGCTCATTTTGATTCCGTTGTTGAGCTCGACGCAGCCAACTTGCCACCAATCGTTTCATGGGGCTCCTCACCCGAAGATGTGGTTTCTGTCAACGGTCAGGTTCCAAACCCTGCCGAAATCGAAGATGAAACCAAAAGGGCCTCGAAAGAACGCGCCCTGGAATATATGGGCCTTACGCCTGGAACAAAGATCACCGACATAAAACTGGACCGGGTGTTCATCGGATCTTGCACAAACGGCCGTATCGAAGACCTTCGTGCTGTGGCAGATGTGGTAAAAGGAAAGTCGGTCGCTGATCACGTGGATGCGATGATTGTTCCTGGTTCTGGTCTTGTGAAGGAACAGGCGGAAGCAGAAGGCCTTGATAAGGTGTTTGTGGATGCCGGATTTGAGTGGCGCGAACCTGGTTGCTCCATGTGCCTGGCTATGAACGATGACCGTTTGAAACCAGAAGAGCGTTGTGCATCTACCTCCAACCGTAACTTCGAAGGTCGACAGGGCTTCAAAGGCCGTACACACCTTGTATCACCTGCAATGGCTGGAGCTGCTGCGGTGGCTGGTCACTTCGTCGATATTCGCGACTGGAAGTGATTTTATCCTCTTTCATTGAGGTAGAAAAACAAAAGCCCTCGATGAAGTATCGAGGGCTTTTTGTTTGAGAAGCAGTTTATTCAATCATGTTCCTCCGGAGTGGCCGTAAAAACCTCCATTAAAACCAACACCTCTGCCCTTGGTAAGCCCGGCATTGGTATCGGCACCTCTTTTGCGATGCAGGATAAATCCCTGCTTGGTTGAAAGCGTAATTGTTTTACCTTCTTTGTTTTTCTTTTCCTTCTTTGCTGCAAATGCAGATGCGGGCGCAGCTGCAAGAGTAGCCGCAACTAAAGCAGTTACGATTAGATTGCGTTTTTTCATCGGAATTCTCCTTTTGAAAATCGGGGTTAGGATGATCAACTTACGGACTTAGTTTTTTTGTGCGGGAAATAATCTTCTCAAAGATTTTCTTCCTTCCCGCGTTCTTTGTTCAAGTCTGCGTTGCCGCTGGATTTCGAACCGGCTGGGAGCGGTAGCTCCACTGAAAATTGTTTCCGTTTGTTGAATTCTGAGTGTGAAGAACGGATTGAAGTCCGTACTTTGTGTTTGCTGAGCCAACGCCGAATTTGCGAAAGTCATTCCCGCTGCAACAGCGCATGCCGTTAAGATTGTCTTGTTCATTACAGACCTCCTTGATCTATGATGAAGAAGAAATAAGGGGTGCGTTAGCGAAAAGTGTGTGTTCTCCGGCAAGGTTTATGCGTCGTGATCGAATAATCTCAATCCCGTGATTGGAAAGTCAAAAAACATGCAGTTTTGATGAAATTTCGGTGAAAACTTGGCCAATATGATCGCAATTCTGTAAAAACTACAGATTTTGCAGAAATATCAACCAGCCGGTAATCGTGAAAATCGATATAATATTTGAAATAACGAGCACAGAAGCGGAAAGGCGCAGAGCTCGTTGATAAAGGTTGGCAAACACATAAACATTCATACCCGGTGGCATTGCGGCCAATACTACTGCTGCTTGCACAAAAAACAGATCCAGCCCGAAAACATAATAAGATAATACAAAAGCGATCGTTGGATGAATAGCCAGCGACAGGAAAGAGACCATCAGGGTTTCAGTGAATTCTGAGCTGATTTTATAACGGTTTAGAACGATACCGATACCAACGAGTGAAACCGGGATGGCAGACGCGCGGATCATATCAAGCGCTTGTTCAACCGGCGCAAACAACTGAAGTCCGGTGATTTTGAATGCGATACCCGACAAGATTCCAGCCATGAGTGGGTTTGCCACAACAGAAGAAAGGGCAGCCGTAAGGGTTTCTCTCAATCCTCTACCGTCTTGACGCGCAAATTCCATCGTAGTCATGCCAACCGCATAAAGCGTGGAAGCATGAAAAGCGATGATGCCGAAAACCGGCGTCAGTATCGCTTCACCAAACGCCAGTTGCGAAATCGGAATTCCCAGCAATACGGTATTGGAGAATACTGCACTGAACCCGACTGATACCGATTCCCCCGGTCGCCTTTTCCAGAACATGCGGGACAGAATGATACCCGCTGTAAAACAGAAGAGTGCTCCGCAATAAAAGCTTATCAGCATAGGAAGGTTGAAAGCCGCAGAAAAATCTAGCCGGTACATGCCCAGGAACAAAAGCACGGGCACCGCCACACGCAGCGCATAGGTGTTCAAACCATCAGCTATAGGATCAGGTAGATATTTGAAGCGCCCGATCACATATCCTGCACCAAGGATCAAGAAGACGGGTAAAACAGTAAGAAAAACAGCTAACAAGGCGAGACAATCCTATTACAGCCAATCGTTAGCATGTTGGCTGGAGGTGGTAAATCACCTCCAACTGCTATCTTTTGAAATTGATACCTAACTGCTGGACAATTAGTTTTGTTTGCGACCCCAGCACACGGTCAGGTATTGGGAAACACCAATTGCTACAAGTGCATATATTATGTGTCCATAAAGTGCAGCCCAGGTAATTCCGGTAAATTTAAGGAAAGGTGGCATGCCAGCAACTAGATGAGCCATCACATATAGTGCAAACACCCATTGAATGACCCCAAACATCACCGCCACCACAAACCACGGAAGGATCGGTGCAAATTTCTGCCATATGGGACGCGCAATAAGCGCAAATGCCAAGGGGTAGCAGATGACGCCAGCAAAGTAATGCAACAGATAAGCGGCCGGCTTGTATCCGAAACCTGCGATTGACTTGAAGACCGAGCCAGCCAGCGGCACCGGGGCCAGATTGGATCCACCCATGAGCGGGCTGATACCCTGCCCGAATATTCCAAATGCTACGGTTCCCAATGCACCTGCGATAATAATCATAAACATCCGGTCCAGCGACCAGATGCTTTCTTTGGTCGGTATAGAAACGGAAGAAGTAGCAACAGTCATGAAATTCTCCATTAAAATAGTGTTGGCACACACGAATATGTTTTGCGAAAAGAACTGGAAATTGCCTTGTTAACTGGCAATCAATTGCCTTGATTGATTGTCATTCTGAGCAAGTTTCAAATTTGTCAGTGTCTGGTCGCATAATTCTATATTGGTTTGCGATCCCACCACCGCGGCTTCAGTATTTGCTTTGATTTGCTTGATGTCGTCGATAAGTGCCGAAACGGCCGGCAGCTGAGAAGCTACTGCACTACTGGCTGAGTAAATCCTCCCGGACAAACCCTTTGTTTCGCCAGCCAGATCAAGCGTTCTTTGTTTAAAATAGTCGCTGGTTTCAGATGTCTTCAGTGCAGAGTCTGAAATCGTATCGATTGCCGTTACCAGACTTCGCAAAGATGTTTCCAGCTTTTCAATTTCCTGATTGATTTCTTCCAGATCAATCCTTGAGCGATTTGACAAATCCCGTACTTCCGAGGCAATCAACGAAAATCCTTTGCCCAAATCCCCTGCCCGGGTTGCTTCGATCGAGGCATTAATCGATACCATGTTGATCGCAGACGTAAACTCTCGGATGCTTTCGCAAGTGGTTTTAACAAGTCCAAACTGACGCTCAAATTCTGATGTGACGGTTTTGATATTCTGGAGGCCGGAAACTGAATTCATAATCTGCTCAGAAAGAGAAACAACCCCGTTTGAAATCTCATCTATCCCGGAATTCACTTTTTCGATCGAATTCTGGCTTTCGCTGGATTCTTCCTGAATTCCACGAACCGTCGCATTGAGGTTATTCGCACGCTCAATCAATCCTGCGATAAATTGCACCCGCTCAACCGAAGATGAGTTTACCTTTTTCGCATTGGATTGGATTTGGGAAATGATCTCCCCTGCCTGATTAAGCGAATCATAATCCAATACTGGCCCATCACACCCTGATCGCTCCAACCCCCCATTGGGCCTTCCTGTTATCTGGAATTCAAAGGTGTTGCTGGGGGCATTCTCCTGAGTGATTTGAGGTTGTTCTTCGGTTTCCGGGTCTTTGTCTTCTTTCAATATTGCTGAGATCTTTTCGAATTTCTCAGCCTTTTCGCGCAGTTTTCGTATGTCAGGCAAAGAAAGAATCCCGGAAAACGAAGAAACACAAAATGGAACCATCAGGGTAAGCAGAAACTGCACCATACTTACATCTTGAGGGCCGAAAATCGCATCAAATTGATTGATAAGGGTCAGGATCGGTCCCACAACCGTCGCAACGAATGTCGCGCGGATAAAAATTCGTCGTTTGTCGTAGTTTGCTTTGCTCAAAACAATCTCCTAACCCCCAGAATTAGGCACTTTTTCTTGTGCAAGGCTTACCGCAATCACTTTTTGGACCTACCACCTTCGTAGGTTTTGACCTTTGCGTCTTGACGTTCTAAAACACCTCCATAACTAACCTCGGAGTTCGTGTACTCCCCCCGTTTTAAAAGGCTAAATCGGTATGTCGAATGTAGAGCTGCAGGACAAGCGGCCACTGTCTCCCCATCTGTCCATTTACAAACCCATCCCCACCATGGTTGCATCCATCGTCAACCGGATCACCGGTGGTGCATTGTATTTCGGAACCATTCTGCTGGCTTGGTGGCTTTTTGCGGCAGCTTCTGGAGAGGCTTATTTTGAATGGGTAAACGGGTTCTTTGGCTCATTCATCGGACGCTTGATACTGTTCGGCTACACCTGGGCTCTCATTCATCACATGGTCGGTGGTTTACGTCACCTGATGTGGGATATGGGAAAAGGTTTCGACAAGCATTTCACCACAAAATTGGCCTGGGCAAGCTGGGTTGCTTCGATCGGTGCGACGTTCCTCATCTGGATCATCGCCTACACGGTAAGATAGGAAGAATTGTCATGGCTGATATGAGAACACCTCTCGGAAAAGTTCGTGGTCTTGGTTCTGCGAAAGAAGGAACCGACCATTTCTGGCGCCAGCGTCTTACTGCAATCGCCAATGTGCCACTTATTCTGTTTTTCATCTGGATTGTGGTTTCGCTGAACGGCGCTCCATACGCTGAGGTTGTTGCGACACTTTCACACCCCCTTGTGGCACTGGTAATGCTCGCAGTGATTTTCTCTGTCTGCTACCACATGAAACTGGGTATGCAGGTCATAATTGAGGACTATATCCATAGCGAGGGCAAAAAAGTTGCTCTCGTTGTTCTAAACGTATTCTTCTGCTCAGCGATCGCGCTTACAAGCATCTTCGCTGTATTAAAAATCGGTTTTGGAGGCTAATGATGGCTGCAGCCAACGGTAAGGCTAACGGAAAAGCAAACGGAAACGGCAAAAGTTACGAGTTTGTCGACCATTATCATGACGTGGTTGTTGTCGGCGCCGGCGGATCAGGTTTGCGCGCTACTTTGGGCATGGCCGAACAGGGTCTGTCCACTGCCTGTGTAACCAAAGTATTCCCCACAAGGTCACACACAGTTGCTGCTCAGGGCGGAATTGCCGCTTCATTGGGCAATATGGGTCCTGATTCATGGCAGTGGCACCTTTACGATACGGTTAAAGGTTCTGACTGGCTTGGTGACGTGGATGCTATGGAATATCTGGCACGAGAAGCACCGGAAGCAGTTTATGAACTGGAACATTACGGCGTTCCGTTCTCCCGGACCGAAGAAGGCAAGATTTATCAGCGCCCGTTCGGCGGCCACACCACTGAGTTCGGTGAAGGCCCTCCGGTTCAACGTACCTGCGCAGCAGCAGATCGTACTGGACATGCCATCCTGCATACGCTGTATGGCCAGTCTCTGCGTCACAACGCTGAATTTTACATTGAATATTTCGCCGTCGACCTCATCATGTCTAACGATGGTGTTTGCACTGGTGTCATTGCCTGGAACCTCGATGATGGTTCTGTTCACCGCTTTAACGCCAAAATGGTGGTTCTTGCTACTGGCGGTTATGGCCGCGCTTATTTCTCAGCCACTTCCGCGCATACCTGCACCGGTGATGGTAATGGCATGGTTGCCCGTGCTGGCCTGCCTTTGCAGGACATGGAGTTTGTGCAGTTCCACCCCACAGGCATTTACGGTGCCGGTTGTCTGATCACTGAAGGTGCTCGCGGTGAGGGTGGTTACCTGACCAATTCGGAAGGTGAGCGTTTCATGGAACGCTACGCACCTACCTACAAGGACCTTGCTTCCCGTGATGTGGTTTCACGTTGCATGACCATGGAGATCCGCGAAGGTAGAGGCGTTGGTAAAGATGGTGATCACATCCACCTTCATTTGAACCACTTGCCACCGGAGACATTGGCTCAACGGTTGCCGGGTATTTCGGAATCTGCACGCATCTTCGCTGGTGTGGACGTGAACAAGGAACCAATTCCGGTTCTGCCAACCGTTCACTACAACATGGGTGGCATCCCAACCAACTATTGGGGTGAAGTGCTTAATCCAACTGCAAAAGATCCAGACCGCGTCGTACCTGGTTTGATGGCCGTAGGCGAAGCAGCTTGCGCTTCTGTTCATGGTGCAAACCGTCTCGGCTCAAACTCACTGATTGACCTTGTGGTCTTTGGTCGCGCTGCGGCCATCAAGGCCGGCGAAGTGGTTGACCGTGATGCTCCAATTGCCATGCCAAACAAGGAAGCATCTGACAAGATCATGGACCGTTTTGATGGCCTGCGTCATGCAGATGGTGATGTGGGAACCGCAGAACTTCGTCTTTCAATGCAAAAGGCAATGCAGGAAGATGCAGCGGTGTTCCGCACGGACGAAACCCTTAAGCAGGGCTGCCAGCGCATGAGTGACGTTTATTCAAACTACACAAATGTCAAAGTCTCCGATCGCTCCATGATCTGGAACTCCGATCTGGTTGAAACGCTGGAACTCGATAATCTGATGCTTTCCGCACTGCCAACCGTTTATGGAGCAGAGGCTCGCAAGGAAAGCCGTGGTGCACATGCCCATGAAGATTATCCGGATCGCGATGACAAGAAATGGCGCAAGCACACACTTGCCACCATCGACGCAAAAGGCAAGGTGAAGCTTTCATACCGCGGTGTGAAAACCGATCCGTTGCTCGGGCACAATGAAGGCGGGATTGATCCGAAGAAAATCGCGCCGAAGGCAAGGGTTTACTGATTTGAGTAAGCTGGACTGGAATATCCTTTCTGTCGGCAAAGCCGCCACATTGGCTTGTGGTTTTTGCATTGGCTTGGCCGGAAACGTATTGGCCAACGACAGAGTAATTTTTCAGTCCTGCCTTGATGAATTGAAACTCGATGAAACTGCCTGCAATTGCATTGTAACATCGGCAAACACTAAACTCACAGAAAACCAGATGGAAATGTTTCTGATAATTCTCACCTCCAACGAGGCGGAACTGAACGAAGCCCGGGCCAGCGGCAAACTGGACGGGGAAGATATGATCCATCTGACCAATTTCATGTCCACTGCACCTGATGAGTGCAAGAACAGCTAGAAACACAAACAGGAATAGTCACTCCCAAGAGGGATAGGAAAATCCATGGTAGAACTCGCACTTCCAAAGAACTCAACCATCAACGAAGGTAAGACCTGGCCAAAGCCGGAAGGTGCTACCAATCTGCGGGAGTTCCGCATTTACCGCTGGTCTCCTGATGATGGAAAGAACCCGTCAATTGATACCTATTTCGTTGATATGGATGATTGCGGTCCGATGGTTCTGGACGGTCTGTTATGGATCAAGAATAACATTGACCCGACCTTGACCCTCCGCCGCTCCTGCCGCGAAGGGATTTGCGGTTCATGCGCCATGAACATTGACGGCACCAACACACTTGCCTGCACCAAGGGTATGGACGAAGTGACAGGTTCCGTAAAAGTCTATCCGCTTCCGCATATGAAGGTTGTGAAAGACCTGGTGCCGGACATGAATAATTTCTATGCTCAGCACCGCTCTATCAAGCCGTGGTTGCAGACCGAATCAAATCAGCCACGCACGGAGTGGCTCCAGTCAGAGGAAGACCGTGAAAAGTTGGATGGCCTTTACGAATGCATCCTCTGCGCCTGTTGTTCCACATCCTGCCCATCTTACTGGTGGAATGGTGACCGCTATCTCGGACCAGCAGTCCTGCTGCAAGCCTATCGCTGGTTGATTGACAGCCGCGATGAAGCAACCGGTGAGCGTCTTGATGATCTTGAAGATCCATTCCGCCTTTACCGCTGCCACACCATCATGAATTGCGCACAAGCCTGCCCGAAAGATTTGAACCCGGCCAAGGCAATTGCGGAAATCAAGAAGATGATGGTGGAAAGACGGGTTTAAGCCGCATTTTCAGGAAATAGCGGCACGCTTTTCGCCAGATCTGATTGCATCCGCGGTCCTCGCATAACATCACCGATAATGGCTGATTCCAATAAATCTGGATTGGCTTCGATAAAATCCGTTGCGCTTCCACAAGGAGCACTGGATCTCCGCTCGGCGATGAGCGACATGAAGTAGAAGGTGATCGTGGCATTGAACTTCTCCGGCACACCGGCACGTGTTGCCAGGTCCCTCAGCCCATCTGCAAGCCTGTAGAGCGCTTCAAAAAACTCAAAACGATCAAGTGCCACAAAAGCAACACCCACATGGTCCCTGTGTGAAAAGCTTTCCGGATCAAGAGTACCCTCGATCAACTGATCCAGCATATTTTCATAATGATCTGCCATTGGATCATTCCTTTTCAGTCAGGGCGTGACTGTCCTCAGCTGTAAGGTCCAGATCATACACCGATTTGAGTTGCTCGATCTTTTCCAATGTCGTCTGGGAAAAAGGTGCTTTACCCTCAAAAGCATGCAACGACATACCTTCGATTACTTCAGCAACAGACATGTCCAGATGTTCAGCCAACCCCTTCAATACCTTGAGCAGCCGCTTCTCGATCCTCAACCCGGTTTGTACACGCTCTATCTTTTTCATGGATAATTTGTATTATCTTGGTACCAAGGTGTCAACATCAATCACAATTACGCTATCCAATTCTCGCTTGCCTTGTCCTTTCAATGTCATAATTTATCATTAAACCTCCCAAATGATTGATTGGAGAATTCACATGACACACCGTATTTTGCGCCTTCTTACCCTCGTTTTTACAGGACTGTTTTTAATGACGAATGCATATGCCCAGGAAGGCTGGATTATAAAGGATAGCAAACACTCGGTGTCTGACACTGCAGACAAACTGGTGGGGATCATCGAAAAAGCGCCCCCAAAACTGTTTGCGCGGGTTGACCACGCCGCTGGCGCCAAATCAGTTGGGATGGAACTAGCCGATGCCACATTGATCATTTTCGGTGCACCTCAGATCGGGACCCCAGTGATGCAGGAAAACATTCTGGCTGGCCTAGATCTGCCAATCAGGGTCCTCATCTGGGACGATGGCGGGCAGACCAAAATCGGCTACCTTGATCCGGCGGCACTCAAAGCACGCTACAACATTGATGGTGCTGAGAAAGCCTTTAACGGCATGGCTGGTGCAATCGCCAAATTCACCGACGGTGCCGCTAACTAATGCTCCTCGATACCCCGATTTGTGATTTCGGTTGGAAAGCGCCGGATTTCACGCTTCCTGACCCGGATGGAAACTCGTTCAATATGAAAGACCATCTGGGCGAAAAGGGCCTGTTGATTGCCTTCATCTGTAATCACTGCCCTTATGTTCAGGCAATTGGGGAACGCCTTGCAGAAGATACAGACACGCTCATGGCAGAAGGCATCAATGTGCTGGCGGTCATGTCCAATGATTTCACTTATGTGGAATCAGACAGTCCGCCAAACATGAAACGCTACGCTGAACGTTATGGCTGGAACTTTCCCTATCTGGTGGATGAAACCCAGGCAGTGGGCAAGTCCTACAACGCTGTCTGTACCCCAGACTTTTTCGGCTTCAACAAGAACGGCGAACTACAATATCGCGGACGTCTGGATAGCGCTGGCATGCGCGATGCGTCTAATCGGGAACCGGAACTCTTGAACGCCATGCGTCAGATAGCTGAAACTGGCAAGGGGCCCGAAAAACAGGCCCCAAGCATGGGTTGTTCGATCAAATGGTGCTGATGCGGTCCTGAGACAATTTACTCACCAGCCACCAGATCTTTCTCAATCGGTTTCAGGACGGGCGCAATCAACACCGCAAGGAAAGCCAGATTGTAGAGGACATTGAGCGGAGCTCCCACATAGACTGACCCGAGACTGTCCAGAACAAACCAGCTACCTACGCTCGTCAGCACAAGCTTGCGTGCCAGTTCTGGTTCCTTCCACATCAGGTGAGTTGCAATCTGCCACATGATCACACCCCAGGCGGCAAACACACCACCCAGGATCGCGGCGATCAAAAGAGTATCCGGAGCTTGTGACACTGCCGCAATACCGGTTGGAAAATAAGCCATGTCAAAGAACAGCTCCCAGATAAACAGCGCGTCCAGGATCAAGCTCACCGTTAGCAACAAGCCAAATCCAATCACCATTATGGATGCCCATTTGAGCCAGGTAATCCGTGTTTCGAGTTTCATGGTTCTGTCTCCTTCGTTCGAACATGATGGAACAGTTGTGCCCGAAGAACGCGTTTGCAAACAATTACCTTGAAGGTAAGTGCATCACCCGTGAATGTGATTATGTTAGGGTTAGGAATACCCGGGAGTAAGTCATGGAATCCAGTTTCGGTTCAATGTTGAAAGAGTGGCGTAACCGCCGCAACATCAGCCAGTTCAATCTGGGATTGGATGCCAATGTGTCCGCTCGACATTTGTCATTTCTCGAAAGCGGTCGCGCGCAACCAAGCCGCTCCATGGTTTTGCATCTGTGCGAAGCTTTGAATGTGCCGCGTGAAACCCGTAATTCCTTCCTCAATGCCGCAGGCTTTGCACCGGCCTTCAGAAAACGTGCTCTGGATGAAGGTGAAATGTCTGCGGTAATGGATGCTATGCGCTGGATGATGGAGCGTCATAACCCTTTCCCCGCCATGGCGGTTGATATCCATTGGCACCTGATTGAACTCAACCATTGCGCCCAGCTATTGTTTTCCTCCCTCGGTGTTTCGAAGGGTGATAGCATGCTGGATCTATTGCTGGATCAAAACCGACTTGAACAGCATCTGGAAAACTGGGAGGAAGTCGCTCAACACGCCATAAGCCGATTACGCCTTGAAAGCGCTCACCTGGGCGGCGACCCCATTCTCGATGACGCAGCAAATCAGATCTCCGAGCGGATCAACATCAAACCGGTTGCCGGCAACAACGTTCTACCGCCGGTTATTCCGGCAAGATACAAGGCAAATGGCATGGTGTTTTCATTCTTCTCAACCATCGCCCAGTTCGGCACTGCGGAAGACATCGCCCTGGCTGATTTGAAAATCGAACTGCTGTTTCCTGCAGACGATACAACCCGGGAAATCCTGCTTTCCATGGAAACATGAAGTCTCTTTATGACACCTGCGCGATGACCACAATCTCGATCAGATAATCAGGCGATAGATCTACCCCCACACAGGCCCTTTGCGGCCAGTTTTCTGGACTCCCGATCCAGGGGTTCCAAACCTCGTCCATGGCTTCTTTGTCGCTAAAATCACTGAGATAAACGGTCACCTGAAGCAGTTTATCGCGTCCGCTCCCTGCCCTTTCCAAGAGCTCATCAAGATATTCGAGCGAATTACGGGTTTGGTTGGTTATCCCCTCTTCGCACTTTGGATCAAACACAACGATATAGGCCAAGCCTCCGGCAATCACCAATCCACTCTTACCAGTCATCCCTTCTGCGTAACGTTTCATCCCAAACTCCCGTTCCATATCGTTCAATTTCCAATCCGGAACGCAAGCTTACAACATCGGTTGACAAAATTCCCGCCAGCATTATTATTTAACAAAAATGTTAAATAAGGAATTTTTCATGAGCAACCCTGAAATTGTATCTCGCGATGAGTGGCTAACGAAACGCCGTGAACTGTTACTTGAAGAAAAAGCATTTAACCGCGAGCGTGATGCACTAAGTGCAAAACGGCGGAGCCTGCCAATCGTACGCATTGAGGAAGACTATCGCTTTGACAGTGAAAGCGGAGAAGTGAGCTTTAGAGACTTGTTCGGGCCGCATGAACAACTAATCGTTCAGCACTTCATGTTTGGACCGGACTGGGAGGAAGGCTGTCCCAGCTGCTCATTCTGGGCAGACAGTTTCAGCGGCACCCAAATGCATCTGGCAGCTCGCAACACCGCATTCGTTGCCGTCTCCAACGCACCGCTGGAAAAGCTCTTGGGATATCGCAAACGCTTGGGCTGGACCTTTGATTGGGTATCCGCACACAACTCCAATTTCAATGCCGATTTCGGTGTCAGCAAATACGCCGATGGCTCATCTGCACCGGACGCTTACAATTACTCAAAAGAAATGCACATGGACGAACTGCCCGGCATCAGTGTCTTCGTAAAATTGCCAGACGGAACCATAGGCCACAGCTATTCCACCTATGCCCGAGGGCTCGACATGCTCAATTCCACCTATCACCTTCTGGACCTGACTCCCTTGGGCCGCGATGAAGAAGCACTGGAATTTTCCATGTCATGGGTACGCCGGAATGACCAATATGGATGACATGAACCAGGCCAATTGCAATCCAGCCATTCCCACACTGTCTTTCCTGTGACATATTTCAAACCTAAACAAAAAATGGGTGAGTAGGGCGCGAAATAAAACGGAGGTTGGAAAATGAAGGTTCAAAACCTGATTTACGGAACACTATTTTTGGCTTGCAGCATGCAAGCAAGTCTTGCGGATAACCGCATTGATCAACAGCTCCCGGGCGCACCGGAACTTGCAGGATACGGTGAGTTTTCCGTAGGAGTTAAAACGATCGAGATCGTAAATCCTGATCAGATTGACGTTTTGAAAATTGACCCCGCCGCCGATAAACCTGATCCATTACCAAAGTACGATCGTGCTCTGACAGTTGAAGTCTGGTACCCGGCACAAAAGGATGCGAAAGGCGAAAACACGCTCAACGTATTCTTGAGAGATGGCAAAACAGAAGTTGAAATCGAAGGGCAAGCTGTTCGCGACGCAGAGCCTGAAGGAGAAAACCATCCACTGGTTGTGATTTCCCACGGCTATCCCGGCAACCGTTTTCTCATGTCTCACCTGGCAGAAAATCTGGCTTCAAAAGGCTTCGTTGTTGCGTCCATTGACCATACGGACTCCACCTATCGTACAAAAGCGGCTTTCGGTTCCACACTGGTAAACCGTCCGTTTGACCAGCTATTCACCCTTAGTGAGATCGACCGGCTTTCCAAAGATGCGGGCTCATTTCTGAACGGAAGGGTGGATGCTTCCAACGCCGCGCTTATCGGTTATTCCATGGGCGGCTATGGTGCCGTTATCACAATGGGCGGCGGCG
>CAWUJF010000026.1:0-13711 GCA_963922405.1 uncultured Hyphomicrobiales bacterium
TCATCGTCAATTTCAAGAACGCCAGTGGCAATCATGCTGCAAATGGACAAAACAAAAATAAATAATCCGGAAGCTGCGCTTGAAACCGGATAAAGAAGCATTTCCTTATCCATTATCAACACATGCCAACACTCTTTTGCTAAAACCCAGCTACCAACAAATCTATTGAACAAAATGAAATCTCCATAAAAACTTCAGTTTGCCAAGACTTCATTTCGTTTTGGTTTTCAAACATGCTTTCGAACCAATTAACTCACAAAAAATCCATTAGACCGTGAGCAAACATGTGTTCATTTTGCGATTGTCATCATTTTTGGAGATTGAATAATGCATCGCTATATCTTTCTTTTATTTGTAAGTTTATCAATTGTCTTATCCCATTCGGCTTCAGCTTCAGAAGTTGAAGACAAGGCTCGAGACCTCTTCCATACGGGTGATGAAAATAAGACTTTTGCCGCTATAAAGTATTTCAAAGAGCGCAAGAATACCGATGGTGTCGCAGCTTTGTTGCTAGCCATGCGGTTTGCACCCTATGCGAAAGAACTTGGCGAAGCGCTGGAGGAAATCACCGGAGAAAAATTTGGCTCCGATTGGAACAAATGGATGCTTTGGCAAGAACGCAATCCTCAGGTTCAGCCGTTTGAAGGGTTTGATCGTGTTCATGCGGATGTGCACAAGCGAATAGACGGAAACTTTCAGCTGTTTCTTGGAGCTGACAAAGACTACAAAATCCGTGTGGAGGAAATTACCTGGGGTGGTGTTGTGAAGGATGGTATTCCAGCTCTCACCAATCCGAAACTTCTAACTGCAGAGCAAGCGACATATATGGAGCCCGAAAACCTAGTCTTTGGGGTCAACATCAATGGTGATGCTAGAGCATATCCGTTACGCATTCTGGATTGGCATGAGATGTTCAATGATGTGGTAGGCGGTGTCCCGGTAAGCCTTGCCTATTGTACCCTTTGCGGTTCGGGAATTTTGTACGAAACCAAAATTGAAGGTTTCCCGCACCATCTGACGCTCGGATCTTCCGGTTTTCTATATCGCTCAAACAAATTGATGTATGACACCTATACGCATTCAATGTGGAATCAATTCACTGGTGAGCCAATTTCCGGCGCCCTTGCCAACTCTGGCATTAAGTTGAAAGTGCGTCCTGTGGTAATCACTACCTGGGAAAGCTGGAGAGAAGAAAATCCAAACACGAAAGTCATTTCTCTCGATACAGGTTATCAAAGAGACTACGGTACCGGTGTTGCCTACAAGCAATACTGGGAAAGCGAAGAGCTTATGTTTCCAGCGAATGTGGATACCTCAGAACATAAGGCGAAGGAATATGTCTTCTCACTTCGCGAAGGTGAATTGAAAAAAGCCTGGCCAATAAAATATTTTGATGGTGGTAAAGTTATCAACGATACAGCCGGATCGCTTGGTGTTGTTTTGGTTGGTGATAAAGCCAGCAGAACAGTTAGAGCATATGCCTCTGAAAATATCGTCTTTTCCTATGACGGTGACCTCACAAAACTGAGTGGCGATGGCAAAATATGGAATGTGACAGAAGATGCACTTGTTGCCGAAGATGGCACAAAACTTAAACGGCTTGCCGGTCATATTGGCTTCTGGTTTGCCTGGGAAAACTATTACGGCAAAGACGGCGAAGTTGCCAAACTTGTCAATTAACCAGCGTAGCTGAGGCAGCTAAATAAAAGTCTGGTAATTAATATCAAATTACATTATATGACCCTCATGAACGGACCTCGAAGGTCCGTTTATTTGGTTATGGCCACTGCTGGACGACATCTTGGCAGTAGGCGTCAGAAAAACTTCGAAGAAAATTCTTCTACAAAAGAAAGATTACACGATGTCGATAACGCAAGAACGCAAAGCGGAACTCGTAAAACAATATGCAACTAAAGAAGGTGATACAGGTTCACCCGAGGTGCAGGTAGCGGTGCTGACAGAGCGAATTAAAAACCTCACTGAGCACTTTAAGGATCACAAAAAGGACAATCACTCCCGTCGTGGTCTGCTAAAAATGGTTTCCCAACGCCGTAGATTGTTGGATTATGTAAAAGGCAAAAACGAAGATCGGTATAAAAAACTCATCACTGATCTTGGTATCCGCCGATAAGAATGTCTGGCGTGGCTAGTAAAAGCCACGCCTTTTTTCATTCCGGCTTCAGCCTGTTTGTTCGGAATGAAATTGTAAGTAACGGCTCCCGCAAGGGGCAGGATTACAAGCAGCTCCATGGAAAATGAGAATTGAGCTACTCGTTGTCTTGCCCTTGCAACAAGCCAACAACAGACAGGTAAATTGGCACAGCTGATAACCGATAGGTCGGAAAATCAGTCGTGCATGTATGTTATGTAAGGACAAGAAATGTTTGATCACCAAGTGATGGAAATTGAATGGGGCGGCCGTCCCCTGACTATTGAAACCGGCAAAGTCGCAAGACAATCTGATGCCTGTGCAATCGTCACATACGGCGAAACAACTGTGATGTGTGCGGTTGTATCGGACAAAGCTCCAAAGCCCGGAATGGACTTCTTTCCATTGACCGTAAACTATATCGAGAAAGCCTATGCTGCAGGTAAAATCCCGGGTGGATATTTCAAGCGTGAAGGCAGACCTTCAGAAAACGAAACACTTGTTTCGCGTCTTATTGACCGTCCGATCCGCCCTCTTTTCGCTGAAGGATACAAGTGCGACACACAGGTGACCTGTATGGTTATCAGCCACGATCTGGAAAACAATCCTGATATCGTAGCAATGGTGGCAGCATCTGCTGCATTGGCTCTCGCAGGCTTGCCTTTTGAAGGTCCAGTGGGCGGTGCAAGGGTTGGTCTGATCGATGGAGAATATGTTCTCAATCCAAATATCGATGAAATGGACGAATCCGATCTTGATCTGGTTGTTGCCGGCACCAAAGATGCAGTTTTGATGGTGGAATCAGAGGCCAAAGTGCTTTCTGAAGAAGTCATGCTTGGCGCAGTGATGTTCGGTCATGAAGAATTCCAGCCTGTTATCGATATGATTGGGGAACTGGCCGAAAAAGCTGCCAAGCCGCAACGTGAGCACGAAGTTCCGGATCACTCAGAACTTAAAGCTAAAGTTCTTGAGCTTGTGGGCGGAGACATCGATCAAGCTTACACAATTTCAGATAAGCAAGATCGTTATGACGCGCTGGACGCAGCAAAAGGCAAAGCCAAGGAAGCGTTCCTTACTGAAGAGTCAACAGACGATGAGGCAAACGTACTTGGCGACGTGTTCAAATCTGTTCAGGCTGACGTGGTTCGTGGTTCTATCATCAAGACCGGCAAAAGGATTGATGGACGTGACCTTTCTACTGTTCGCCCAATCGTGTCTGAAGTAGGCATCCTACCGCGTACACACGGCTCATCTCTCTTCACACGTGGAGAAACTCAGGCAATCGTGGTAGCGACGCTTGGTACTTCTGATGATGAGCAAATGATTGATGCGCTCACAGGAACCTACAAAGAGCATTTCATGCTGCACTATAACTTCCCTCCTTATTCTGTTGGTGAGACCGGCCGCATAGGTTTTACCGGCCGTCGCGAGATCGGTCATGGTAAGTTGGCGTGGCGCGCAGTACGTGCGGTTCTACCTTCACAAGAAGAGTTCCCATACACCCTGCGTGCAGTATCAGAAATTACTGAATCCAACGGTTCTTCATCAATGGCTACCGTTTGTGGTACGTCGCTGGCATTTATGGATGCGGGTGTTCCACTGAAAGCACCTGTTGCAGGTATCGCTATGGGCCTCATCAAAGAAGGCGACGATTTCGCTGTGCTTTCAGACATTCTGGGTGACGAAGATCATCTGGGTGACATGGACTTTAAAGTTGCTGGGACTTCTGAAGGCATCACCTCTTTGCAGATGGATATCAAGATCACTGGTATCACCGAAGAGATTATGAAAGTTGCCCTTGAACAAGCTAAGGGTGGCAGAACACATATTCTCGGTGAAATGAACAAGGCCCTCTCAGAAGGCCGTGCCGAACTAGGTGAATTTGCTCCGCGCATCGAAAGTTTCTCTATCCCAACTGACAAGATTCGCGAAGTGATCGGTTCCGGTGGTAAAGTGATCCGTGAAATTGTTGAAAAGACTGGCGCTAAAGTTTCTATCGAAGATGATGGAACCGTAAAAGTTGCTTCCAATACTGCCAAGGAAATCGATGCCGCTGTTAAGTGGATCCGTTCAATCACGGACGATCCGGAAGTTGGTGAGATTTACGAAGGAACCGTTGTAAAAACTGTAGACTTCGGCGCATTCGTCAATTTCTTCGGTTCCAAAGACGGGCTGGTGCACATCTCCCAACTCGCGAATGAACGTGTTGCCAAAACCACTGATGTGGTGAACGAAGGTGACAAGGTTTGGGTCAAGCTCATGGGATTTGATGATCGTGGCAAAGTTCGCTTATCAATGAAAGTTGTTGATCAGGAGTCCGGAAAAGAAATTGTCAAAGAAAAAGATAATTCAGATGGCGATGACTGATCACTAAATTATATTTAGGAAAGGCCGGTTAATCCGGCCTTTTTTGTATAAGCAATCGTATGAAAAAGAACTGTATTGATGCATTATCATTGGCCATTCAGAGGGGATTTGTAACCCTTGCGGATGGTGTAGTGATGCTCAACGCACAAGTAATTCCCGATTTAACATCCTTACAGATTTCATCCCTCATTTGTGAACAGGGGTTCCGGCCTGTTTTCAATAACCTTCTGTCTGCTGGTCACAACGTGGAACCGGTGGTTGAGCTTTCGAAAGCAGCAGCTCCAATCGTGATTGCCGGTCGAAACCGAAAAGTGAACGAGCGCAACGTCGCTCGCGCCTGGAATATGTGCAATGCCGGGAACGAAATTGTTGTTGTGGGAGATAAGACATCCGGGATTGGTGCGCTGCGGAAGTGGGTTTCCGAAAAATCTGAGATCTCTGACAGCTTTTCAAAATTTCATTCTGTAGTTTTCAAATTTGTGCGGGAGGGTGATGCCTGGCCTCTTCCTGTTTTAGAAAAAGAGATTGAGGGCTATCAGCTTGCTGATGGTATGTTTTCTGCAAGCGGCCCCGATCTAGGGTCAGAACTGTTAGTCGAGAACTTCGCCAACAAGCTTTATGGTCGTGTTGCAGACTTTGGGGCGGGATGGGGCTACCTTTCACATAATGCCATGAAGACATGTTCAGGAATATCTGAGCTTGATCTGTTTGAGGCAGACTATGGATCCCTGCAGACAGCAAAACTAAATTTGCAGCAAGCTGCTGAAATCAAGGTCAATTTTCATTGGTTGGACATTGTATCAGAGTTTGAGAAAAGGCCTTATGATTGGGTGATCATGAACCCGCCTTTTCATCAAAACCGCGCTGCAGACCCTGATTTGGGAAGGAAATTTATCGAAATTAGCGCTTCAACCTTGCCCACTGGCAAACGCTTAATGCTAGTTGCCAACCGTAATCTGCCTTATGAGGCAACAATCCAAAAATGTTTCAGGAACTTTCAAACTCTTGAAGAACGTGATGGCTTCAAGGTCATTGAAGCCATCAAATAGCCTATTTTTTTGCGAGTTCAATGGCCTCTTGCACCACTTTGCGAGCCTCAGCCGCATCTCCCATCCTATCGACCTTAACCCACTTTCCTTTTTCAAGATCCTTATAACGTTCGAAGAAATGGCCAATTTGCTCAACCAGAAGTTCCGGCAAATCTGACAAATCATGCACATCCTTGTACATTGCAGATATGTGAGCAGAAGGAACGGCGATAAGTTTCTCATCCCCACCAGCTTCATCTTTCATATGCAAAATACCAACGGGTTTGCAGTTGATCACCGCGCCAGGAATTAGTGCGCGTTTATTGGCCACAAGCACGTCCAGCGGATCACCATCTTCAGACAAAGTATGTGGAACGAAGCCGTAATTACCGGGATAACGCATTGAGGTGTAGAGAATTCTGTCTACCACCATGGTTCCGGCGTCTTTGTCCATTTCATATTTTACAGGCTCACCTCCATAGGGAACCTCAACAATAACGTTTATGTCTTCCGGCGGGTTATCGCCGGTTTTTATAGCATCAATTCGCATGGGTTTTCTTTCATCTTGGGAGGAGAAATTTCTGAGCGTTATAACCAGTCTGAGCAAGATTGCCTAGTGCGACATTCGATTAAAGTGATGTTGCTACCATTTGCAAGCCACCGCCAGGTTGTGTTGTTAATTTCTGAACTGGCCAAGGTTCCGGTGCATTTTTCGCCATGTCAAAACGGAAACGGGAAAGCAGTACTCCTAATGCAATGATAGCCTCCTGAATAGCGAAACTGGATCCAATGCATACCCGTGAACCTGCGCCAAACGGGAGATATTGGTATTTATCAATTTTCTCCCGATTTTCCGGCAAAAAACGCGAAGGCATAAAGGCTTCCGGGTTATCCCAATATTCTCGATGCCTGTGTAATGTCCATGGCATTACCAAAGCCTGTGTACCTGCAGTTATTTTGATACCGTTCCATTCATTGTCTTCGATCGCTTCTCGGCTGATATTTGGAGCCGGCGGATAGAGCCGCATTGCTTCATCAAATGCTGCTCGCGTGTAAGGCATCTTGTCTATCCAGTCTAACGGGTTTTCGTATTCTGCCGTCACACGTTTAGCCTCTTCCTCCACTTTCGCACGCTCGTGTGGAGCCCTTGCTAACAGATATATGGTCCAGCCCAGCGCTCGCGCCGTTGTCTCGTGCCCTGCTCCGATGAAGGTTATGACGTTATCTTCAATTTCCTGTCGGCTAAGTTTGTGTTCCCCGTCTATTCTCAACAATAGGGTCAGGAAATCGTCAGGAACATCATCACCACGCTCAATTGCACTGGCCCTTAGTTCAACCGTCTGCTCGACTATGTTGCGGAAAAACTTCAAGATGTTGCGTCCTTTGACGCGTGTATAACGTGGCACCCATTCCGGGAACTGCAAAATGTCAAAAGGATCCACTCTTGCGACAGTTTCAAACAAGTGCTCTATATTCTCTGCAAACTCTTCCGAATTTCCAGCAATCTGGTTTGAAAATAGGGTTTCTGCCAGAATGTCATATGTGAGTTCCGTCATATCCTGTGCCATATCAAATGACTCTTTGCGATCCCCATAACGATCTGCAAAATCATGCGAAGTTCGCAGCATGGCAGGAGCAAAACTGTGAATATTCTTCGGAGTAAAAACCGGTGCTATCGCCTTTCGAGTGCGTTTCCAGATCGGGTTTTCTGCTGTCAAAAGGCCATCGCGAAGTATAGGACGTAGCACTAGCTGGCGCACTCTTGCCATTTTATAGGAGTTGGCTTGTTCAAGAAGAATGTGTCTTATCAAACCAGGATCATTAGCAACTAGAAGAGGCCCCCCTACCCCGGATCGGACATAAACATAGTGGTCTTTGTATGTGTGCGCACCCCATAGCTCAATGGGATTGTGATACACGATCCAGAACATTTTTAGCAAACTTGGAGGTGTTGTTCGCGGTTCGGGTGCCGGTGGTATAAAGTGTTGTGGCTTGGTATCCATCTAAGGTATCCGTTGCGCTTTGACCTACCCTATCACATAGGAATACACCTTTGAAATTCAAAGACCAGATATGGAATTTCAGGAATTTTGGAACAGCATTTTTGAATAAGGATATCCACTGCTGAAATTTGGTTTTTAGGCCGGGAAAGCTTATATTAAACGAATAAAATTTCGGTGATTCGGGTATTCGACTCACCAATATAATTGATGGAATTACTGCATGAGTGACACCCCTGAAGTTGACGATGAAATCGAGATGGATCCAGCTGAGTATGGTGCTGATTCCATTAAAGTTCTCAAAGGGTTAGACGCTGTTCGCAAACGCCCCGGCATGTATATCGGTGATACCGATGACGGATCCGGACTTCATCACATGGTTTATGAGGTGGTGGATAACGGCATTGATGAAGTGCTTGCTGGTCACGCAGACAGAGTAACCGTCACGCTAAACCCTGATGGATCCGTGACGGTTACGGATAACGGGCGTGGAATACCAGTGGGTATACATGAGGAAGAAGGAATTTCTGCAGCTGAGGTTATCATGACCCAACTGCATGCTGGCGGTAAGTTTGATCAGAATTCATACAAAGTATCCGGTGGATTGCATGGTGTGGGTGTCTCCGTTGTGAACGCACTATCGGTTTCATTGGATCTCAAAATCGCCAGAGATGGTAAATGGCATGAGGTCTCTTTCACACACGGAATTTCAGATGCTCCACTAAAAGTAGTAGGAGATGCCGGAGATTATTCCGGTACAGAAGTTACCTTCACCCCGTCGGCTGAAACCTTCACCATGGTGGACTTCGATTTCAATACTTTGGAGAAAAGGCTGCGCGAACTTGCATTTCTAAACTCTGGCACTCGATTTATCCTGACAGATAAACGTGGTGCAGAGGAACAAACCGTCGAACTATACTACGAAGGCGGGTTGGAAGAGTTCGTAAAATATCTTGATCGCACAAAGACCCCGCTGATCGAGCGTCCAGTTTATCTGAAAAGCGAGAAAGACGGTATTACAGTTGAAGTAGCTTTGTGGTGGAATGACTCCTACCATGAAAATGTCCTGTGTTTTACGAACAATATTCCACAGCGTGATGGTGGAACCCACTTGGCTGGTTTCCGTGGAGCTCTCACCCGTCAAGTTAATGGATATGCCGAAGGTTCCGGCATGTTGAAAAAAGAAAAGGTTTCTCTTTCCGGCGATGATTGCCGTGAGGGACTAACTTGTGTGCTTTCCGTGAAAGTGCCTGATCCCAAATTCTCTTCACAAACCAAGGACAAGCTGGTTTCTTCGGAAGTTCGACCGGTAGTGGAAAGCCTGGTCAACGAGACTTTGAGCACCTGGTTGGAGGAAAACCCGACCGAAGCCAAGCTTGTGATCACAAAAGTTGTGGAAGCCGCAACAGCCAGGGAAGCAGCACGAAAGGCGCGTGAACTAACACGACGCAAAGGTGCACTTGATATAGCTTCACTGCCCGGCAAACTGGCAGATTGCCAGGAACGTGACCCCGCTAAGTCTGAAGTATTTCTGGTGGAGGGTGACTCCGCAGGAGGATCAGCAAAACAAGGTAGAAATCGCGCTAATCAGGCAGTTCTGCCATTGCGCGGCAAGATTTTGAATGTGGAGCGGGCCAGGTTTGACCGGATGCTGAGTAGCCAGGAGATTGGCACGCTGATCACTGCGCTTGGTACTGGCATTGGCAAAGATGAGTTCAATATTGAGAAACTTCGGTACCACCGCATCATTATCATGACTGATGCTGATGTGGATGGTGCGCATATCCGTACACTATTGCTAACATTCTTTTTCAGGCAAATGCCTGAACTGATTGAACAAGGTCATCTTTATATTGCGCAACCGCCGCTCTACAAAGTGACACGCGGCAAATCTTCTCAATATCTGAAGGATGAACGGGCCCTTGAAGAGTTTTTGATTGAAGGTGGGCTTGAAGAGGCTAGCCTTGAATTACGCAATGGCGAAGTTCGTGTGGGTCTTGATCTTCGTGGAGTGATCGATACAGCGCTAAGGGTTAAATCTCTTCTGGGAGGCATTCATACTCGATACAATCAGGATGTGGTTGAGCAAGCTGCAATTGGTGGTGCATTGGACGCTGAACGAATGTCTGACCGAGCTGTAGCAGCGGAAATTGCCCAAACTGTTTCTGAACGTCTTGATATGATAGCCGATGAGACTGAGCGCGGTTGGCAGGGAAGCATAGATGAGGATGGCAATCTTCATTTTGAGCGAACTGTAAGAGGCGTGAAGGAAGTAGCAAGTATCGACAATGCACTGATTGGATCAGCGGACGCCAGACGATTAAGCGAGCTTGCCGCGGAGCTAAATGAGATCTACGCCGAACAATCGACTTTCCGTAGAAAAGAAAACACGGACAGTATTTCTGGCCCAATGATGTTGTTGGATGCAGTCTTTGAAGCCGGACGCAAGGGACTTGCTTTGCAACGATACAAGGGTTTGGGAGAAATGAATCCTGATCAACTCTGGGAAACCACTCTGGATCCTGATGTCAGATCACTTTTGCAGGTCAAAATTAATGAAGCTGCCGAAGCCGATGATCTGTTTACCCGGTTGATGGGTGAGGAAGTAGAACCCAGACGGGATTTCATCCAGAGTAACGCACTCAATGTGGCAAATCTCGATATCTGATCACAATTAGGTAATCAGACCCGCAATCACACCTGTGCTGCAATTGAACTTTGCACTTGATACCGTATAGTCTTTGATAGCCCGCGGAGGGGATCAGAGAAATTGCGTAACAAGAGCAAGACTGTTGAGGAGAAACAGCAGCAAGGCGCCAAACATAAGCCCAAGGTTTGGCAATGGGTTTTTCTCTGTATTCTCGTATCTTTCCTGATAGCGGCTGCTGTTTTCGCCAAAACTGCTTTGGGTATCAATTGGATCGATGCCTACCATTCTTTCCCAAACCTGATCGAAGATATGGGTGTGTGGGGTAAGTTGGGAATTATCCTATTGATGATCGTGCATTGCTTCGTGCCATTCCCAGCTGAATTTGTAGCAATAGCAGCTGGAAGTACTTTCGGGTTTGTGGAAGGTACCCTGCTAACCTGGATAGGTGCCATGCTGGGAGCGATATTGTCATTCGGTCTCTCACGATTTTTCGGCTATCCATTTGTTGAATGGGCGTTAAGCGAGAAACAATTATCGATGTTAAACCGATGGACACAAGATCAAGGGGCGGTCACACTTCTTGTAAGCCGGTTTATTCCGGTTATCGCATTCAACCTGATTAATTATGCGGCAGGGCTGACAAAAATAAGCTGGTGGACTTTCATCTGGACGACTGCAGTGGGGATTTTCCCGCTTACTGCTTTGATGGTCTATATGGGCCATGGCATGCGAGAATTGTCATGGAGCACATTGTTAGGCGTCTCGTTGCTTTGCATACTAATTATGGCATTTGCACATTACCTCAAACGCCGACAAGACAACCAGAGCAGCTGAAACTGTTAGAATTACACCTTTGAAATCATTTGCTTTTCTACTGCTCCAGCATCTGTGATCAGATTGTGATCAAGTAGCTAAAATTTTAACTATTATCTTCCGATTCTTTTGAAAATTTGGGCATAAAAATCCATGCGTGTGGGCATCACTCTTGGAACTTATTTTATGAATTTTCTGTTTGAAAACCGGTTAAAGCGCATAGCATTCCTGGCGACAGCTGTGGTGCTGGTTTCGGTTATTGCCATTGGGATCCAAGTGAACAGTGTAGTTACTGCAAATCAGGCAAATCTATCAGATATCTGGAATATTTCATCCCTGACGTTTGTGATGATGACTTCTGTTACCTTGCTTATCAATTACTGTGCAGATGAAAAATTGCATCGGGTCGACCGACTTGCACATATTGATGAGTTAACCGGTTTAATAAATCGAAGAAAATTCAATCGCATTCTACGGGAATCCCTCCGGAAATGCAGCAATGAGGGCACTTCGATTGGAGTGATGTTCCTTGATATGGATCACTTCAAGGCGATCAATGATACGCACGGCCATGAAGCCGGTGATTTTGTAATCAACCAATTCGCCAAGCGGATTCAAAACTGTATTGATAGACAGGATACACTTTGCAGAGTGTCAGGTGATGAGTTTGCGTTGATTATCAGCAATATTGATGACTTCAGCGATGTTCAATCGGTCAGTAAACGTATTTCCGACGCCATGGCGCAGCCCTTTGTTTACAATGAACGCCATATATATGCGGGAATCTCAATGGGTGCTGTTGTCATTGAAAATGGTAAGCATGATTCAGCCACAGCGCTTCGGATGGCGGACTTTGCCCTCATAAAGTCAAAAGAAAATGGCCGTGGTCAATTATCGCTCTTTAATCCGGAAATGGCTGAGAAACTCGAGTATCGCAGCCGGCTGGAAGTTAAACTACGTGGTGCGATCGAGACAAAAAGTCTCTCCATCAAGTATCAGCCCATGTTCAATCAAAATGATGGGTCTATCACCGGTGTCGAAGCGTTGATCAGATGGTGTGACAGCGAGTTAGGTGAAGTTCCACCTGGTGATTTCCTACCATTGGCTCAGGAACTGGGATTGATGGCAAAGATTGGAGATTTTGTACTCGAGCACGCCTGCAAGGAAATCAATTCCATTGAAGGCCTGAGGCTGTCAGTGAACATTTCACCCAGCCAGTTCAAGCAAGAAGATTTTGTTTCCAAACTGAAATCAACCCTGAAAAATACCGGATTTCCGGCCAACCGCCTGGAACTTGAGATTACTCAGGACTTACTTTCAGACACAGGGTCAGATTTGAAGGACAAGCTCGAACAACTAAGAATGATGGGTCTGAAGATCGCGCTGAATGATTTCGGCACAGGCTACTCAAGCATGTTGTTCCTGCGTGAATTCAAACTGGACCGCATCAAATTGGACAGCTCCTTCATGCTGCGCATGCAGACTGAGAATGATGGAGGAAAGATGATCGAAAACATGATCTCATTGGGTACAACGCTTGGTAACAATGTCACGGTCGAGGGTGTTGAGACCGAGGATATGTTGAAAAAGTTGAATGCCTTGGGTGCCAATGAGTATCAAGGATTTCTGTTTTCAAAACCTCTGACGGTTACAGAGCTGATTGCCACAAAAATGGTTCAGGAGTTCGAAGCGAAGGCAAGGTTGAACGAGAAACGCTCAGATATTGTTCCTATCTCGCTTTATCGCGTCAACTAACAGCTTTACCAGCTCCTCGAATTCAGAAGCTGATATTTAGCTATTTCCCTGCATATACACCGTTGCAATCCTGCCCAAGGGTGATATGTGCTTACTTATGAATAAAGCAGTTACAGAAACCTTATCCCAAAGCGGAAGCTACCCCGGTCGTGATCATATCCGGAACTTTTCGATTGTAGCCCATATCGATCATGGTAAGTCCACATTGGCAGACCGATTGATACAGGATACCGGTGGCTTGGCGGAACGTGATATGCAGGAACAGGTGCTCGATAATATGGAGATCGAGCGCGAACGCGGCATCACGATTAAAGCTCAAACCGTTCGGCTTCACTACAAGGCCAAAGATGGTGAGACATATGTGTTGAACCTGATTGATACTCCGGGGCACGTGGATTTTGCCTATGAGGTTTCCCGATCTCTTTCTGCTTGTGAAGGTTCACTGCTGGTGGTTGACGCATCGCAAGGTGTGGAAGCGCAGACCCTGGCTAACGTATATCAGGCAATCGACAATGATCATGAAATCGTGCCTGTACTCAACAAAATAGACCTGCCGGCTGCCGAACCTGACCGGATTAAGGAACAGATTGAGGATGTGATCGGGCTTGATGCTTCTGGCGCGATAGAAGTTTCAGCAAAGACTGGGCTCGGCATTCAGGAAGTGCTTGAAGCAATTGTGACGGAACTTCCGGCCCCTTCGATTGGAGAGATCGACAAGCCGCTCAAAGCATTGCTGGTGGACAGTTGGTATGACGCCTATCTTGGTGTGATTGTGCTCGTGCGGGTTATTGATGGCAAAATCAAAAAAGGTCAGAACATCGAAATGATGGGTACAGGTGCAAAATACCTGATTGACCGGGTTGGCATCATCACTCCCAAGATGATCCCCGTCGATAGTCTCGGCCCAGGTGAGATCGGATTTATAACCGCTTCGATCAAAGAAGTGGCC
>CAWUJF010000027.1:0-13651 GCA_963922405.1 uncultured Hyphomicrobiales bacterium
GTATCCAACCTTGCGATCATTTCAGTTTGCACCTCGACGATCGCGTGCATTTGTTGTTCCTGCTCTGCTACCAAATTCCCCTGTCGGACAACTTCAGCATCTGCCTCACGCTTTGCAGCTGTTAATTTACGCTCCAAATTTTTCCTGTCAGTGATGTCGGCCTGAATTGAAACCGTTCTTCCAGTGGAAGTCATCCTGTCTCTAATTTGTAACCAACGACCGCTTGTCAGTTTCAGATCAAAAGCGCCAGCAAGCGATCTGCGTTGTATCTTTCGTCTTGCTATGAATTCATCAGGGTCATCGCCATACTCAAAGACATTGTCGTTCATATCCTTGTACCCGAGTTCAAGGAATGACTTTCCGATGATTTCGCTGTCATCTTCCGGATAGTTATAGAATTCCTTGAACTTTCTGTTGAAATAGACCAGGCGATCTTTTTCATCATAAATTGCAAAACCCTCAGACATATGTTCAAGCGCATCAGCGAGGATTGCTTCTGTTTCCTGGGCGCTCTTCTGAGTCAGTTTTAGTTCTGTGATATCTGTCTGTACCGTTACCGTACCTCCAGTGGAGGTTTTGCGGTCACGTATCTGTAACCATCTTCCATCTGCCAGTTCCAGATCTAACGATCCCCGGTTCTCTTCTCTCTGATTGATGCGATCTGCCACATGACCAGAGTTGGTTTCAGCGATCACTATACCTTTTTCCAGGTCGTATCGTATCAACTCATCGAAATGAGTGCCCGGCTTAATTTCTTCGTCTGTATAAGCGTAAAATTCCTGGAACCGTTTATTGCATCGCACCAGTCTGTGCTCAGCATCATAGATTGCTATGCCTTCCGACATGGCATCGAAAGCATCTTCTATTTCTGATTCAGCATCGGTGTCTATCGGTCTATTCAAAGGAAAATAACTCCAACAAAACCTTCCAAATTATGACTAACGTCTTGCGATTGAGCAATAGTGAGCTGCAACTCGACCTCATGGTTTTGAAATTTTAATTGGAATTTATGTATGGAACCGGGAATTTGCCGATCGGACGAGCTTGTCGTTTATCTGACAGGAAGAAGAGAAACACGGCCGTTACCCTGTTTCTGCATAAAGTCATTTGCCTTTATTGAATCGACAAAAAACTCTATCCCGTCAGCGGTTGCAATCTGGATAAGCACTTTTGGGGTAGGGCCGGAGTAATTAATTTTTCTGTCATCTTCGCCACCGCTGACAGAAGCGTACCCATTTTTTACGTACAGTGTCTTCAATTTGGTTCGTCCAGGTTGTTTCGTGTTTTTCAAACACGCATCCAACTAAAAATTTTAGTTGGATGCGCTATGTTGGGCGGGGCGTTAGTCCAACATAGTGGATTTTTCTAGCCGAAATTCTCTTCGTTACGTCCACAAGTCATTGTTTTTTTCTCATGCTCTTTTGACTTGTCAGTCGCATTATTCGTCAATTCTGCGTTTTCGCAAATTTCCGAAACGTCGGTAAAAGGAGAGTTCGACATTCTATGGAGAACCAATCGGGCAGGATTGATTTCGGATATTTCTGAAATTTCATTGCTATTATTCATAGCCAATAAGTTCCCTGTTATCGGGCATGAGTTGTATTAATATTTGATACTAACTTCTTTGTGTTCCAGAAGTGTTTCGGCTTATGTTTCAGAATTGTTTCAATTTCACCGAAGCGGCCGCTTTTTTTAGAGAAATTCGTCCTTTATTTTTTTTGTGTGTTGTCCAATTTTCGGTGTTTGTCTGGGCATGCTAGCTGCATTGTAACTGGCTGCTTTAACAGGATGCGACGGCAACAAAAGCTCATCGCCATTTCCATTTCGATATGTTTCAAGTTCCGTGGCAGGGTGATGTTTGAGATCATCGGCGGTATTTATCGCGCCATAGGCAATTCCCGAAGCATCCAAACGGCTTTGGAATTCACTGGAGGCCATGTTTTTTGTAATATCATTAATCTCAGTATCCAATTGTTTTCTATTGGTGACCCGGTCATTGTTTGAAGTGTAATTCATGTTTTTGAACAACTGCGGTGAATCAAGCGCATTAAGACACAAACGCTCCCATTCGCGTTCATTTTGTATTGATATCAGTATCAGTTTACCATCAGAACATTCAAAAGCACCGTAAGGCGCAATCGATGGATGTTTCAAGCCAGCGGGTTCCGGAGCGCCAGAGCCATATTCTGCATGGATGTAGGGGACCATCATCCATTCGCTGGCGACTGAGAACAGAGATAGATTAACTTCTTCACCATGGCCTGTTTTTTCTCTTTTCATCAGTGCTTCCAATATGGCTGCATGAGCAGTTACGCCGGCACCGATATCACAAATTGAAACACCAATTCTTCCCGGGTGTCCTTTATCTCCGGATACTGAGACCAACCCGCTTTCGGCCTGGACCAGAAGATCGTAAGCTGGTTTCACGGATGCTTCTCCGGTGGATCCGTAGCCTGAGATGTTACAGACGATCAATCGCGGATTGATTTTGTGAAGTTGCCCAAGCGAAAATCCAGAGCGCTCCAGAGCACCTGGTGAAAGGTTTTGAACCAGAACATCTGCTTGTATTAGAAGAGCGGTGAGCAGTTCACGTCCTTCTTCAGATTTGAAATCGGTACAGACGGATTCCTTACCCTGATTCAACCAGGTGAAATAAGAGCTTTCACCCTTGGCAGCCGTGTCATACCCGCGAGCAAAGTCTCCACTGTCGCGCTCAATTTTTATTACGCGAGCACCAGCGGCCGACAGTCTTGCGGTGCAAAGTGGAGCAGCAACAGCCTGCTCGATTGAAACTACTAAAACGCCATCAAGTGGTGACATTAAAAACTCCTGGGCAAATCAAGAACATGTTGGCTAATGTAAGACAGGATCAGGTTGGTAGAGATAGGAGCGATTTGGTATAGCCTTGTTTCCCGTAGCTTGCGTTCGATATGATATTCCCGGCTAATGCCAAATCCGCCGTGGGTTTGCAGGCACATGTCACCGGCTTTCCAGGAAGCATCTGCCGCAAGCATCTTGGCCATGTTTGCTTCTGCCCCGCAACTAAGGCCAGCATCAAACAGTTTAGCTGCTTTCTCCACCATGAGGTTGGCCGCCTCGCTTTGGGCATAGGCTTGCGCGATTGGAAATGAAATCCCCTGATTTTGCCCAATGGGCCGATCAAACACGACCCTTTCCTTTGCGTAGTTACAGGCTTTGTCAATGAAGTATCGGGCGTCTCCGATGCATTCTGCTGCAATCAAGACGCGCTCAGCATTCATGCCATCCATGATAACACGAAATCCTTTATGCTCCTCTCCCAGAAGATTTTCTTCGGGAATTTCGAAGTTATCGAAGAACAGTTCGCAAGAGTGATGGTTGATCATGGCATCAATCGGCTTGATTGTCAGGCCGCGTTGTTCTGCACCTCTTAAATCCACGATGAAGCAAGACAATCCATCCGTCTTGGACGCGCGTTCTTCGATTGGTTTGGTGCGTGCAAGCAACAACATCAGGTCTGAATGTTGTACTCTGCTGATCCAGACTTTCTGACCATTTACAACAAACTTTTTTCCGACCCGTTCTGCGACGGTTTTCAAAGAAGTTGTGTCAGTCCCCGTTGTTGGTTCTGTCACGGCAAAGGATTGCATTCGTAATTCGCCAGATGCGATTTTGGGCAAGTATTCATTTTTCTGGGCATCTGATCCGTGGCGTAAAACTGATCCCATTACGTACATTTGGGCGTGGGCGGCTCCTGGGTGACCACCTGAACGCGAGATTTCCTCAAGCACTGCGCATGCTTCCACCAAGCCCAATCCAGATCCTCCATAGGTCTCCGGGATTAAACAACCGAGGAAACCAGAGTTGGTGATTTCTGTGACAAATTCGGTTGGGTAATCGTTGGTCTTATCCAGTTCTCTCCAATAATCTTCTCCATATGAACTACATATTGCTCTTACAGATGTTCTGATTTCATCGAGATGATCATTGTCTCGCATTCATTTTCTCCCAAAGCATATCTTATTGAAACTGTTATGCTTTATCTGAAGTCTGTTAACCGACTGAAACATAAGGTTTCCACACTTCTCTGTTATGTGAAAGCCCTAATATCTGATGACTGTAATTTTCGCGAAATTACGAGTTGGAATAGTTCATACACAATAGTATTGTTGCAGGCGCAGGTTGGGGCAAACATCAAGCAATTGATCGGAGGGTGCTTGTATGTCCGATAGACCAAGAATCATTGCAGTGGACGATGATCAGGATATCTTGGAAACGCTGCAAGAGTATTTCACTGCCAATGACATAGAAATTGATATTGCCCCGGAAGGCAATGAAATGCGCAGGATGATTGGTGAGAAATCATATGATCTTGCTATTCTGGACTTGAAGTTACCCGGAGAAGATGGCCTGTCACTTTGTCGGTTCTTGAGAGAAGAATACGATATGGGGATCGTTATGTTGACAGGTTCAGGAGATTCCATCGACCGTATAATCGGGCTTGAGGTGGGCGCGGATGATTACGTTTCCAAACCTTTCGAGTTACGCGAACTGTTAGCGCGTGTGCGATCAATCCTGCGCCGTGTTAGATCGGACAATTCGAAGTCAGAAAACTCGAACAGGCAGAATGTGGAACGTGATACCTCGAGCGAGTTCGGGTTTGGTTCGGTGACAGTGAATGCCAACATGCGTTGTTTAGTGATGCCGGATGGTGACATTCTGCCACTCACAAGGATGGAGTTTGACTTGATCAAGGCATTTGCCGAAAGGCCGAACCGGGTCCTGTCGCGGGAGACTTTGCTGGAGATAGCGCACGGCAGAGACTGGGAACCTTTTGATCGTTCGATTGATGTGCGGGTAACTCGGCTAAGGCGCAAAATTGAGCCGGATCCCGAGCATCCAGTCTATATTCGAACCATCCGCGGAGTTGGTTATATTTTCGAGCCGGATGGAAAGTCATAAACGCTGGTCAGAAATACCGCTTCTAACAAATGCCTAGGTGTTTGATAACCAATCGGCGATCACATCGACCTGCTCATCATTTCTGAGCGTGGGTGTGTGGCCCGTTTCATCAAATTCAACAAGGATTGTTTCGGGGCCATATTCCAACATCCGGTGAGCAGTTTCTTCGGACAAGAAGCTTGAATGCTTGCCTCTCAACACTAACACCGGGCATGTGATCTTTTCCCAGGTGTCCCACATATCCACGTTAAAATAGGAAATTGAGTCACGAAATGCATCTCCGACACGTGGATCAAACTTCATTTTGTAAGTACCGTGCTCGGTTCGTTTCGATGAGTATTTGGCCATTTGTGTCCAGTCTTCATCACTCATCGGTGCAAATTCATGATAAATTTCTCTCAGGAAATTTTCCACATCCTGGATAGAATTAAACTCATCAGACGTTCCAATATATTTCGCAATAGAAAGCAGGGCGTCACGAGATACTTCCGGACCAATATCATTAATTACAAGGCGCCGGATTGGTGACTGGGCTACCGACGCAAGCACCATACCGATAATGCCTCCCATTGAAGTGCCAATCCAATTAACCTCGGTCACACCAAGCCTTGAGATCATAGCGTTCATGTCGGCATTGTATTGAAGATAGTTGTAAGACTCATCATTGAGCAAATGATCACTGTCACCTCTTCCAACCACATCCGGGCAAACCACTCTATATCGGTCGCACATTTTGCTGGCGAAATAGTCGAAATCCCTGGCATTTCTAGTAAGACCATGGACGCATAATAGTGTTTCCTGATGTGGAAACTCTTTTGCATTACCCCATTCGAGATAATTGATGCGATGGAAGCCATGAAAGCCAAGGCCAAGGAAATAGTGGCGAGAATAAGCTTTAGTTGGCTGTTTTAATCGGTGCGGCATGATTTTACTACTGTTCAGGACTTTTCTTACTTAAGTGATTTCAGTTCAGCCTGCAGGGCCTCAATCTGGTCCTGAATATCCTTCAGTTTTTTCTGTTTCGCATCTGATTTATTGCCTTCATCCCCATGATTCTGGGCGTTTCGGGAAATGCCGCTCATAGATTGGAAGAAATCCATAGCACGGTGGAAAAACTCCATGTTCTGTTTAGCCAGGTTTTCACCGAGCTGTGTCATGGTTTTTGAGTTGTAGGTGAACATCTCATCCAATGCGTTTTGCATACGATCGCGTTCTGCAACGAAGACCTGCATGGATTGCCGGAGGTAATCTGGCATCATTTTCCCATAGGCATCGTCATACATCAGTATCAGTTGCTTTTGAACGTCGAGCGGAAAATGATAATCTTCATACGCGGTTTCGCGTTCGTAGATGATCTGATTGAGAATGCTCCTGGTGATGTCCTCTCCAGTCTTTTTGTCTTCAATAATGAACTCGTTCCCAGACTTAACAAGATCAACGATGTCATTGAGCACGATGTATTGACTGGTTGCTGTATTGTACAACCTTCGATTTGGATATTTCTTGATCCTTATCGGCGATTGTGACTTTTCGCCGGCTTCATTCTTTTCAAGTTCACTCATTACGCGATCACTTTTTAGATTTTGCGTTGCACAATATTACAGAAATTTAAACAAAAAGAAACCGCCTATCCAAAAGGAAGGCGGCTCTGTTTCCAGCTTTAAACCAGGGAGGAGATTATGGTTTAAAGTGTGCCAGAAAAGCTTTTTGAATACGCCTGACGTCCGGCTTCTCCAGCGTCTTTCATAACCTTACTGGTTAGTTCAACATATTCTTTTGATTGTTCAGAAACACGCTCAGCTGCTGCAGCGATGTTAGAGGTTGCAACCTTGTAGAACTCAGGAGCATCGCTTGTTTTGTTAAGTGCTTTTGCGCCGTCAAAAGTTGCAGCAATATTAGATACATAGTTATCGTAAACTTTCTTTGACAGGACTTCGCCGCCTTTGAAAATTGCAGCGTTGAATTCAATGACACCGTCAAAGAATTTTTCTGTGTTAGCGATGTGCTTCGAGAAATATTCTTTAGATTGCTCTAGTGTTTCTGTTGCATCGATTTTTTTTGTCATGGGAAGATCCTATATATTACCGATTATCCGTCACAATTATGTAGCAGGTTATTTACAGCTCTCAATATAAACCAAAAAATTGTGCAATGCAACAAAAATGTTGCAATGCACAAATTTATATATTACGAGCGTATTGAGCCACTTATAATTGATCTATGTCATTTTCATGTGTTTTAATTGGGTTAGGAAAGTTGAAGAATCCTCAATTCCAAAGATTGTGCGTAGTAAATTTGCTGCAGTCTGGATACTTTCTGACAGTTGTGTCCATTTAAAAAGCCCCGGAGTTTATCTTGAAATCTGACAGAAATCTTACCGCCGCCCAACTCTTAGTTAAGTGTCTAGAAAACGAAGGTGTTGAATACATTTTTGGAATACCCGGTGAAGAAAACATCGCCGTCATGGACGCGCTTCTGGACAGTAAGATTAAATTTGTTGTTACACGACATGAACAGGGCGCAGCATTTATGGCTGATGTCTACGGGCGTCTTACTGGTAAGGCTGGGGTATGCATGTCCACACTGGGTCCCGGTGCGACAAACCTGGTAACTGGGGTAGCGGATGCCAACATGGACAGAGCACCCTTAGTGGCCATTGCGGGCCAGGGTGCGACCACAAGAATGCACAAGGAAAGCCATCAGATTCTTGATCTGGTGAACCTGTTCGCTCCAATCACTAAATACTCCACGCAGATTCGCGAGCCGGAAATCGTTCCTGAGATTGTACGTAAGGCCTTCAAATTTGCTCAAGCTGAAAAGCCTGGTGCTGCCTTTATAGATTTCCCGGAAAATGTGGGTGATATGCAAACCGGTTCTGCGAAGCCGTTGAAGGTTCAGTCACCTTTAATGTCCGAAGCAGCTCGCGGTAAGTGCAGGCAAGTGGCAGAAACAATCTCCAATTCAAAAAATCCTGTAATCATTGCGGGTAACGGTATCATCCGTCACAACGCAAGCGAGGCCCTGGTTGAATTTGCCGAAGCTATTAATGCGCCGGTGGCGACTACATTTATGGCTAAGGGTGTTATTCCATCTTCACACCCTTTGAGTATCGGAACAGTGGGGTTGAAGGCACACGATCTGGTTGCGTTTGGAATCGATGAGTCAGATCTAGTGATCTGCATCGGGTACGATATGGTGGAATACGATCCAGCACACTGGAACCCAAACAGTGACAAATCTATTATCCATATTGATGGTTCGCCTGCTGAAGTGGATACCCACTATATTGTTGAAGCGGGTGTGGTTGGTGATATTAAAGATTCAATGGCCCGTATCAGCGCCCGCTGTGAACGACCTGCAAGCGCGGCTATGAAAAAACTCCGTACAAAGATTGTGACAGAGCTTAATGAACATGAAAATGACAAAAGCTATCCTGTTAAACCTCAGAAAATAATCTGTGACATTAGAAAAGTACTAAATCCGGAAGATGTGGTAATTTCAGATGTGGGTGCGCACAAGATGTGGATGGCCAGAATGTTTCAGGCAGAACGGCCAAATACCTGCATCATATCAAATGGCTTCGCGGCAATGGGGATTGCTCTGCCGGGTGCAATCGCTGCTAAATTGATCTACCCTAACCGAAACATTCTCGCTGTTTGCGGTGATGGCGGGTTTATGATGAATAACCAGGAAATTGAAACTGCTGTCCGGCTTGGTCTCAACATTACTGTCTTGATGTTCAATGACAACAAGCTAGGCCTGATTGAATGGCATCAGCTCAGGGAGTTTGGCCGCAAAAGTAATGTGGATGTGGGCAACCCCGACTTCGTTAGTTTTGCGGAGAGTTTTGGTGCAAAGGGATATAAGGTCGAGAGCGCTGAAGATCTTCGTCCAACACTGGAGTCAGCCTTGAATGATGGCTGCGTTTCTCTAATTGATTGTCCTGTTGACTATAATGAAAACATGAAACTCACCGAACGGTTACGCGAGCTCACTTCGCTCGATGAAACCGTGTAATCCTCCAACATGAAAGAAAGAGAATTTTATGCACGCTTTCCAGTTTCAGACCACTAAATCTATCATTAGTGAAGTCGGCTCCACTGCAAAAATCGGCGAATTAATGTCTGACATGGGCTGTAAAAAAGTGGCCTTTGTAACTGATAAGATTATCCTTGAGCTAGGCCTCGCGCAGGCCGCATTGGATGGATTGAAGGCTGCTGGCGTCGGTGTGCATATCATTGATGAAGTGGTGGCTGACCCACCAGAGTCTATGATCCTGGGCGCTGTTGAGGAGGCGAAATCACAAGGCGTGGATGGCGTTGTTTCAGTTGGTGGTGGCTCTTCAATGGATACAGCAAAATTGATTGCTATTCTGGTGCAGTCCGATCAGCCTATTGAAGAGATGTATGGTGTGGGTCTTGTCAAGGGTGGAAGGTTACCAATGGTTCTTGCACCTACCACCGCTGGCACTGGATCTGAAGTAACACCGATCTCAATTGTGACTACCGGATCCAATGAAAAGAAGGGGGTTGTGTCGCACCAATTGCTACCTGACTGGGCTGTTCTAGATGCAGAATTGACGGTTGGTTTGCCGGCTCATGTGACCGCCGCTACCGGGATTGACGCGATGGTTCATGCGATTGAAGCCTACACCTCAAAGCATAAGAAGAATATTGTCTCCGATACTTTGGCGCGACAAGCGCTCGATCTTTTGGGTAATTCGATTTACCAGGCTTGTAATACGCCGGAAGACCGTGAAGCAAGATCAAACATGTTGCTGGGCTCAATGTTGGCCGGTATGGCATTTGCAAATGCACCTGTGGCTGCGGTTCATGCGCTTGCATATCCACTGGGTGGCCACTTTCATGTGCCTCATGGATTGTCCAATGCGTTAGTTCTGCCTTACGTGCTTGATTTTAATATGAGTGAAGCCTCCAGCCTTTATGCAGAACTATCACCTATCATATTTAGAGATACGGCTGGCAAATCTGACTCTGAAAAATGTGATGCGATGGTTGAAGGTTTCAAAAAGATGGGACCAGAACTGGGCATGCAGTCAAAGCTTGCAGAAGTAGGTGTGAATCATAACCATCTTCCAATGCTGGCAGAGGATGCCATGAAACAGCAAAGGCTGCTGGTAAACAATCCTCGTGAAATGACCTATGAAGCCGCATTGGATATTTACACCCAAGCATTGTGATGGAAGTTATTTAATGGATAAAAAGCAACAAGAAGGATTTGATGCGCTAACTGACCTTTGGCAACAGGGTCAGGAAGCCTTTTTGCGGGCTCAAAGCGAGATTGCAGAACAGTTCAATCGATCTTTAAAAGATATGGGTGGTGGACATTCAAGTCGTAACGACCCTATGGCCGCGTGGAATGACTTGATCAAAGCATGGACACCGTTTTGGAACCCTGCGAGCAGTGGCGGTTTTGCCACAACGACACCAGACTTTGACTTTCGATATGGCCAGAATGGTTTTTTTGAGCTTCTGGATCCCCAAAAGTGGACCCGCTATGCACCCGAACAATTGCGCCTGATGCTGGAAAAGATTGCAAAAGGTCCACAATTTGCGGATCTGGTAATGCCTCAACAAGGAGCAGCGGAAGCTTGGCGTGAAACGCTTGATTATCAACAAGCAGCTTCCGAAATGTCGCAGGTGATGCAAAATGCATGGGTACAGGCGTATAGGAGTTTTACTGAAAACTATTCGCTGGAAGACCTGCAGTCGGGAAATGTTGATGAAGCGCTACAAGGTTGGTTGAAATCGGCAAACGAAGCGCTTCTTGAAACGCAAGGCAGCGATGAATTTCTCGAAGCTCAAAAGCAGATGATCAGGGCGTCGACGGAAATTCGCGCACGACAAAAAGATATGGCGGAGAGCTGGAGCGAGGCGTGGCAAATGCCGACGCGCACCGAAGTGGATGATCTGACATTGATGGTCTATCAGCTGCGTCGCGAACTTAGAGAAGTGAAAAGGGAACTGGCAAATCTCAAGGGTAACGCTAAATGATGCCACCGAGCAGGACACCGAACGGAGGTCGTTTCAACGAAGTTGACACAGCACTTGAGGCCTGGTCCATAGCAATGAGACAATTGTTTGAGACCGGAAAAAAGGCAGTGCGTTCCGGTGGTTTTCTCGCTGAAATCAGCAATGAAGACGTGCAGATTGCAGAGGCAGAATACGAAACTGTCTTTGAGGTGGACAAGGTTCGGTTGTTTCATTATCTGCCGACCGAAAAAACCAATAGCAAAATTCCCCCCGTAGTTATCTGCTATGGTTTGTTTGGCAGACAAACGATGATTGATCTTCAGGAAGATCGCTCATTGGTGCGAAATCTACTTGCCGCCGGTATAGATGTTTATGTGGTCGATTGGGGTAATCCAACGCGCGCTGATCAATTCCTCAACTTTGACGACTACGTGGATTACTATCTGGGGTCTTGCATGGAACATGTGGTCGCCGCCAATGGTGGGAAGCCAGTCAACATGTTCGGCATCTGTGAAGGAGGCACCTTTGCTGTGATGCTTGCAGCCATGCGACCTGAAATGTTTGCTGGTCTTGCAATTGCGATTACACCGGTGGATTTTCACGGTGATAGTGAAAACTTCTGGCTCGGTGAAGGGTTTCTCAATAGCTGGATCAACAATCTGGATGAGAATGACATTGATCTTTTGGTGGAAACCTACGGCATGTTGCCAGGCGCTATGACTGGGGCGATTTTTGCTGCTCTGACCCCAATCAATTCCATGACCAAATATAATCTCGGCATTGCAAATCTGGATGGGGACAAGGATGCCATGCTGAATTTTCTGCGCATGGAAAAATGGATTGCGGATCGTCCTGATCATCCGGCCGAACTTGCCAGGCAATGGCTTAACGGACTTTATCGTGAGAACAAGCTTGTAAAGGGTGAATTTGTCATTAGCGGTAAACCGGTGAATTTGAAGAAGATATCCTGTCCGGTTTTGAATATTTATGCCCTGCAGGATCACATTATCCCAATCAGTTGTTCAAAGGCGCTTGGTGATTTTCTAAAACCCAGTCAATATGAGGAAATTGGATTTCCCGGTGGTCACGTGGGGGTATTTGTAAGCCGCAAAGCGCAAGGTGTTGTCGCTGGCGGTTTGATTGAGTGGCTTCAGAAGGATCATGCAAAAACGGGGACTAAATCCACACCAAAAAGGAAATCCAGCAAAACAAATGGGAAAAAGTAGATGGTTGATAAAGTTGTCTCTCTGGAAAACGCAATCGCAACAATTGGTGATGGAGACACGGTTTGCGTAGCAGGATTTGTGGGGATAGGCACACCGGAAAGTCTACTTAGAGGAATTGAAGAACGTTTTTTAACCCATGCAGCGCCAAAAGACATTTCACTCTTGTTTGCTGCAGCCCCCGGAGATGGCAAGGATCGCGGGCTTAACCGGTTGGCTCATCCAGGGTTGGTGAAACGAGCTATCGGTGGTCATTGGTCTCTTGTGCCAAAGCTTGGCGCCCTTGCCATGGAAAACAAGATTGAAGCTTACAATTTACCGTTGGGTTGCATTTCTCAACTTTATAGAGACATTGCTGCTGGTAAGCCTGGGATGTTCTCAAAGGTTGGATTGCACACATTTGTTGATCCAAGACAGACGGGTGGTGCGATCAACGATATTACGCAAACTCCTCTAGTGGAGTTGCAGGAAATGATGGGTGAAGAGTGGCTTTTTTACCATTCAATACCGGTGAATGTGGCCTTGATCAGAGGAACTACTGCTGATCCGCTTGGTAACATCACGATGGAACGCGAAGCACTTACACTGGATATGCTGCCAATTGCCATGGCTGCCAAGAACTCCGGTGGTTTGGTTATTGCTCAGGTTGAACGAATTGCAGCGCCGGGTTCTCTCATGCCAAAGGAAGTGGTCGTTCCAGGCAATCTGGTTGACTGTGTCGTGTTGTCAGAATCTGATGAGCATCTCCAGACGTATAACACGAGTTACAGCCACGGTTACTCAGGTCGTATGAAAGCGCTTGTTGATACCCTGAAGCCAATGGAATTGTCTGAAAGAAAAATAATCGGTCGTCGAGCGACCATGGAACTTCCGGTGAACGGTATTGTGAATTTGGGCATTGGTATGCCCGAAGGCGTAGGGTCTGTTGCTAATGAGGAAAACATTATTGATTGCATCACGCTGACCACAGAGGCTGGTGTGCATGGTGGTGTACCGCAGTCCGGTCTTGATTTTGGTGCGGCGGTTAATGCCAGTGCTATTATCCAGACCAATCAGCAGTTTGATTTTTACGATGGTGGCGGTCTTGATCTCGCGTGTCTTGGTATGGCGCAGGTTGATCGGTATGGCAATGTGAATGTAAGCCGTTTCAAAGATCGTTTTGCCGGTGCGGGAGGGTTCATCAATATCTCGCAGAACGCCCGCAAGGTGATCTTCGTCGGTACCTTCACTGCAGGCGGGCTGGAAGTTGAAATTCAAAACAATGAGCTGAAAATCATCAAGGAAGGCCGAAACCGAAAATTTATTCCGGATGTGGAACAGATTACGTTTAACGGTCCCTATTCTGCAAAAGAGGGCAAAGATGTTCTCTATGTGACTGAACGTTGTGTAATGCGCTTGACCGATAATGGGTTGAAGATTGTGGAGATTGCTCCTGGCATTGATCTTGAAAATGACATCCTTGCACACATGGAATTTGAACCGATCATCGATAAT